>CAYVJM010000087.1:0-8719 GCA_964451695.1 uncultured Lentisphaerales bacterium
ATCGCGACGGGGGCGGGTTCGCGGACGCGCGCCTTGCCGCCGGCGTTGGCGCCGAGGGCGACGTTTTCGCAGATGTTCATCGCGAGCGAGGTCTTGCCCATGGAGGGGCGCGCGGCGAGCACGATCATCTCGGCGTTGCGGAGGCCGCGCAGCCGTTCATCGAGGTTTTTGAAGCCCGAGGAGAGGCCGTTGATGCCGTCCTTGCGCTGGAGGATCGCGTCGATCTTGCCAATGGTCTGCTGGACGGAGTCCTTCCAGGGGAGGAGCGTCTCCTTCTGGGTGTCGGCGATCGAGAGGACCTCCTGCTCGGTTTCGCTGAGGATGAGCTTGACGCTGCGGTCGGGCGCGTAGCATTTCTCCCGGGCGTTGTCGGCGACCGCGATCACGCGCCGCAGGAGGTGCTTTTCGCGCAGGATCGTCGAATAGTAGTCGGCGTGGGCCACGGCGGGGGTGGCTTCGACCATGCGTTCGAGCGCGGCGACGCCGCCGGCGATGTCGAGTTCGCCGCGCACGCGCAGCTCCTCGGAGACGGTCACGACGTCGACCGGCTTGCCGGCGCCGTAGAGCCGCCAGGCGGTCTCGAAGATCGTCCGGTTCGCGGCGATCCAGAAGCTCTCGGCGACGACGCCGGACTCGACGCAGATCTCCATCGCGCGGGGCGCGTCGAGGAGGATGGCGCCGAGCACGGCCTGTTCGGACTCCGCGCTGTAGGGCGGGACGCGCAGCGCCGGGCGCTCCTCGTTGAACGTCTTTTTCTTCAAGGCCATGGGGTCGCCCTCGCCTGCGGGGGAAGCGGGCGCTTCCCTACAGGGACTGGCAGATCGTGATGACGGCGACGCCGAAGATGTCTTCGGCGGAGCAGCCGCGGGAGAGGTCGTTGACGGGCTTGGCGAGGCCTTGCAGCACGGGGCCGAAGGCCGTGGCGCCGCCGAGGCGCTCGGTGATCTTGTAGCAGATGTTGCCGGCCTGGAGATCGGGGAAGACGAGCACGTTGGCGTGGCCGGCGACGGCGCTGCCGGGGGCCTTCGAAGCGCCGACGGACGGCACGAGCGCGGCGTCCGCCTGCATCTCGCCGTCGACGTCGGCGTCGAGGCCGAGTTCGGCGAAGCGCGCCTTCGCGAGGGCGGCGGCCTGCTGCACCTTGGCGACGAGATCGTGCGAGGCGCTGCCCATCGTGGAGAAGCTGAGGAAGGCGATTCGCGGCTTCTTGCCGAGGAGGGCGTGGCAGCTTCCGGCGGCGGCCTGCGCGATGTCCACGAGTTCTTCGGCGGTGGGGCAGGGGTTGACGGCGCAGTCGGCGTAGATCAGCGTGCCTTCGCCGGCGGGCGTGGGCTCGCGCAGATCCATGACGAAGCAGGAGCTGCCGAGCTTGATGCCCTTGGCGGTGCCGACGCAGTGGAACGCGGCGCGGAGCATGTCGGGGGTCGAGGCGATCGATCCGGCGACGAGGCCGTCGACGAGACCGAGGGAGAGCATCATGTTGCCGAAGTAGAGGCGCTTGCCGCGGATGGTCTTCGCGGCCTCCTCCGTGGTCATGCCCTTGGCCTTGCGGCGCTCGTAAAAGGCGGCGGCGAGGCGATCGGCGAGGGGATCTGCCGTGTAGTCGACGACGGTCACGGGCAGGCCGTCGAAGGAGACTTTGGCCGCGGCGCAGGCGGCCGCCGTTTCGGCGGGGGTGGCGAGAACGGTGACGCGGCAGACGTTCTGGGAGGCGAGGAGGAAGGCGGCCTTGGCGACGCGCGGATCCATGCCCTCGGGGAGGACGATGTGCTTGCGGGCGGCCTTGGCTTTCGGGAGGATGGTTTGGAGGAAGTTCATGGGAAATTACAAATTACGGATTACGGATTACGAATTACGGATTAAGCTAGGGGCTAGCGGCTAGCGACTAGCGACTGGAGATGATCTCGAAGGTTTCCTTGGCGATCATGAGCTCCTCGTCGGTGGGCATGACGATGGCGGCGACCTTCGATTCGGGGGTGGAGATGAAGCAGGGACCGCGGCGGGTGTTGTTCGCTTCGCGGTCGATGAAGCAGCCGAGGGGCGCGAGTTGCGTCAGGACGCGTTCGCGGGCCTGAAAACTGTTTTCGCCGATGCCGCCCGTGAAGACGATCGCGTCGGCGCCGCCGATGAGCGTGCTGTAGCCGCCGATGAAGAGGACGATGCGGTGGGCCCACATGGCGAGGGCGGTTTCGGCGGACTTGACGCCCTTCGCGGCGCTGTTGATGATGTCGCGCATGTCGCCGGAGTTGATGCCGCCGACGCCGAGGAGGCCGCTTTTCTTGTTGAGGAGCGTGTCGATCTCGTCGGCGCTCATCCCGAGGCGAACGAGGGTGAGGACGACGGCGGGGTCGAGGTTGCCGCAGCGGGTGCCCATGACGAGGCCGGCGAGGGGCGTGAGGCCCATCGTCGTGTCGTAGACCTTCCCGTTCTTGATCGCGGCGAGGCTGGAGCCGTTGCCGAGATGGCAGGTGATGAGCTTGAGGTCTTCGGGCTTGCGGCCGAGGAACTCGGCGGTGGCGAGCATGACGAAGTGGTGGGACGTGCCGTGGAAGCCGTATTTGCGGATGCCGTATTTCTCGTAGTATTCCGCGGGGATGGCGTAATGGCTCGCGTAGTCCGGCATCGTCTGGTGGAAGGCGGTGTCGAAGACGGCGACGTTCGGGGCGCCGGGGAAGATCTTCTCGCAGGCCTCGACGCCGCCGATGTTGGCGGGCATGTGGAGGGGGCCGAGGGGAATGAGGGCCTTGAGCTGGGTCATGACTTCCGCGTTGATCGCGGTCGCCGCCTTGAAGACCTCGCCGCCGTGGAGCATGCGGTGGCCGATGGCGTCCACTTCGTCGAGGGAGCGGAGCACGCCGCGCTCGGGATCGACGAGGCATTCGGTGAGGAGCTTGAGCGCGGCGGCGTGGTCCTCGGCCGAGACGATGCGCTCGGACTTGGGTTCGTCGTCCCGTCGGTAGGCCATGTTGGCGCTGGCGGTGCCGATGCGCTCGACGAGACCGTTGGCCAGACGTCGGTTCCCCTGGGCGATGGAGTAGAGCGTGAACTTCAGCGAAGAGGAACCTGAATTGATGACGAGGATTTTGTCCGGGGATTTCATGTGAAGGCGGAGACGATGTCCGAGGGGGATTTTGGGCGCGGCATGGCGCACACGAAAACACGCGTTTCAAAGACTTGAAAAGCTGGGGGGAGTATAGTCCTGGAGACGCCAAAAATCAACCCAAACAAATCGGCTGTCGAATACGGCTTGATTTTCACGGGGCAATGGTGGACAATAGCCGGATTTTTCAAAGCAGCCATCAACAAACACCGGAGAATTCCCCATGAAGTCACGTCTGTCGGGTTGGATCGCCGTCCTTGCGGCCTCTGCGAGCGCCGTCTATTGTTCCGGGTGCGGCGACAAGCCGCAGCCCGTCGAAGCTCCGGTCGAGCCGGTCTCCGTCGAGAAGGCCCTGCCCATCGACGTGTCGGTGGCGGCGCCCGTCCCCGCGGCGTTCACGGGCGAGGTGTCCGTCGTGATCGACAAGACGATCGAGATCAAGCGCGCGGAGGTTGACGAGATCGCCGAGGCGATGTTCAGCTCCAACGCCGGGATGATTCCGCCCGAGCAGGCCGCCGCCGCGCGCGCCAGCATCCGCAAGGACGCGATTCGCCAGCTCACCCTCCAGGCGCTGCTCAAGCGCGAGTGCGAGAAGGCCGGCGTGGACGTCACGGCCGAGGAGGTCGATGCCTTCTTCGCCAAGGCCTCCGCCGGTCGCGGCACGATGGAGGAGATCGCCGCGCGCTCGGGCATGCCGATGGACAAGTTCCGCGCCATGCTGACCACCAATCTGCGCATCGACAAGCTGCTGACCGCCAAGGTCGGCGATCTCCCCGCGCCGACCGACGCGCAGCTCAAGGAGCGGTTCGAAACGATCGTCGCGGCCAATCCCGAGGCCGTCAAGGTGCCGGAGATGGTCGAGGCCTCCCACATTCTCGTGAAGGTCGACGACGCGACCAAGGACGAGGACGCCAAGAAGAAGATCGACGAGGTTCGCGCCCAGCTCCTCGCCGGAACCAATTTCGCCGAACTGGCCAAGAGCGTCTCCGACTGCCCCAGCAAGGAGCGCGGCGGCAGCCTCGGCAAGTTCGACCGCGGACGGATGGTGCCGGAGTTCGACGCGGCGGCCTTCACCCAGGAGGTCGGCGCCATCGGCGAAGTCGTCAAGACGCAGTTCGGGTACCACGTGATTCGCGTGGACGCGAAGGAGCCGGCCCGCGAGATCGCCTTCGACGACGTCAAGAACAAGTTGATCGAGTCGATGAAGGCCGAGTCCGAAAACCAGGCGAAGTCCGCCTTCGTCAAGTCCGTCGAAGAGGCTGCGAAGATCGAAAATCTCGAGGCGGCGGTCGTGTCGGAAGCCGTCCAGGCCAAGCCCGCCTCCGAGGCGGAGCCCCGCAGCCTGCCCGCCTGGGCCGAGTAGCGGTCCGGCGGAAAAGGAGCGTGTTCAATGGCCTATCTGCTGATCAAGGAAGGCGAAGGCGAGGGGCGGAAGGTGGAACTGCCCGCCACCGGGGATATCGTCCTCGGCCGCCTGGCGTCCAGTACAGTTGAACTCAACCACCCTTCGGTGTCCAGCCGGCACGGCGTTCTCACGAATCACGACGGGCGCTTCTGGCTCCAGGACCTGGGGTCCACGAACGGCACGCGTGTCAACGGGCGGAGCGTCGCCGAGGCGGAGATCCGCCGCGGCGACGTGATCGCGCTGGGCGATCTGGAGATGGTCCTGCTCGGCGACGACGTCGCCGAGGCGCCGCGAAGCATCGTCGTGCCCGAGCACATCGCCGCGAAGACCGCCTCCAGCGAGACGGCGGCGCTTGCTCCCGGCACCAAGGCCGCGACGGGGCCGCAGATCGCGCCTCTCGCCCCGGACGCCGCGTCGTCCGCGTCGCTGCCCAAGGCGTTTCGGAAGAAGGCGAGCCACAACCGGGTCTGGATCGCCGTCATCGTCGTGGGCGGTGCGCTGGCCGTCTTCCTCGCCGTCCTGTTCTTCAAGCAGTTGCGCGGGTAGGGGGGCGGCATGATCCGGACCGGAATCGGATACGACGCCCACCGGCTGGTGGAGAACCGGCGCCTCGTCCTCGGCGGCGTCGTCGTCCCCCACGACCGTGGTCTGCTGGGCCACTCGGACGCCGACGTGGCCGTCCACGCGCTCATGGACGCCCTGCTCGGCGCGATCGCCGCGGGCGACATCGGCCAGCATTTTCCGGATACCGACCCGGCCTGGAAGGACGCCGACAGCATCAAGCTGCTCGAGGCCGTCGCCGCGCTGCTCCGTGAGCGCGGCTGGCGTGTCGTGAACGCGGACATGACGATTCTCTGCGAGAAGCCCAAGCTCGCGCCGCACATCCCCGCGATGCGCCGCCGCATGGCCGTGGCGATGGGCGCGGAGGTCGACGCCGTGTCCGTCAAGGCCTCCACGGTCGAGGGCATGGGCGCCATCGGCCGCCGCGAAGGCATCGCCGTCCACGCCATCGCCACGGTCGAACGGATCTGAACGCCGTCCGCGCCGCGGCAGGAGGTTATCGCACATGAAGTTCTACAATTCGCTCACCCGCCGGCAGGAAGACTTCAAGCCCCTCGACCCCGGTCGCGTCGGTCTCTACACCTGCGGCCCCACGGTCTACAACTTCGCCCACATCGGCAACTTCCGCGCCTACGTCTTCGAGGACGTCCTGCGCCGTGCGCTCGCGTTCTGCGGCTACCCGGTCGTCCAGGTCATGAACCTCACGGACGTCGACGACAAGACGATCCGTGGCGCCCTCGCGGGGGGCGTCTCGCTCGACGCGTTTACGCGCCCCTTCAAGGACGCCTTTTTCGCCGATCTCAAGACGCTGGGCATCCGCCCTGCGGAATTCTATCCCGCCGCGACGGACCACATTCCCGAGATGATCCGCCTCGTCGAGCGCCTTTTCGAGAACGGCCTGGCCTACCAGTCCGACGACCGCTCCGTCTACTTCAGCGTGGCGAAGTTCGCCGGGTACGGCAAGCTTGCGCACCTCGACCGCGAGGGCATGCGCCAGGGCGTCCGGATTTCCAACGACGAGTACGAGAAGGACGCCGTCGGCGACTTCGCCCTGTGGAAGGCTTGGGACGAGAAGGACGGCGCGGTGGCCTGGGACTCCCCCTGGGGTCGCGGCCGCCCAGGCTGGCATATCGAGTGCTCGGCCATGGCGATGAAGTATCTCGGCGAAAGCTTTGACATCCACACCGGCGGCATCGACAACCTCTTCCCGCACCACGAGAACGAGATCGCCCAGGCCGAGGGCGCCACCGGCAAGCCCTTTGTCCACACCTGGCTGCACTGCGCGCACCTGCGCGTCGACGGCGAGAAGATGTCCAAGTCCCTCGGCAATTTCTTCACGCTGCGCGACCTGCTGGGCAAGGGTTGGGCGGGCCGCGAAATCCGCTACGTCCTGCTCGCCGGTCACTACCGCCAGCCCCTCAACTTTACGTTCGACGCCCTGGCCGCGGCGCGCTCGGCGCTCGCCCGCGTCGACGAATGCGCCCGCCTGCTTGCAGAAAAGGCCGCCGGCGCCGCCGCCACCGGCGACGCCCCGGACTGGGTTGCCGAGTTGCTTGTCGCCTTCCGCGCGGCCGTCGAGGACGATCTGAACATGGCCGAGGCGCTCGCCGCCGTCCACCGCCTCGTCGGGCGCGCCAACAAGGAGGCTGCCGAGGGCGCGCTCGCGCCTGCCGCCGCTGCGCACGCGCTGGCCGCGCTGGGCCGCATGGACGAGGTGCTCAACGTCCTAGTCCGCCCGCCTGCCGAGGCGCCCGCCGAGGTGGAGACCCTGGCCGCGCAGCGCGCCGACGCCCGCAAGCGCCGCGACTGGGCCGAATCCGACCGCCTCCGCGACGCGATCGCGGCCCTCGGCTGGACCGTCAAGGACACCCCCGAAGGGCAGAAGCTCGCACCGAAATAGCGTCTGCGCGGCGTTCTTTTCAATAGAAACATTTGTCTTGCATGGCGCCGCGGTTTCCGATAGGATTCGCGGTCATTGGACGACATTCGGGGTCGATGGCGGATGCCGAGGGAGGGATTTGCCAGGGCTCTCATCATCATCAGCAGCAACGGGGATCGGCGATGGACGCAAGGGCATGGATGGGCGCGGGCGCGGCGGCGGTTATGGCCGCGGGGGTCGCATTGGGGCAGCAGGCGGCGGAGGGGTCGAAGCCCGCGGAGCCGCAGGGCCCGCCGGTTTTTGCGTGGGGCGGCGACAACCGCACGCGCTACGAGTACATGGACAATTGGCCGCGCGGCAGCGTCGCGACGACGACCTACGACGAGTATCTGCGCTTCCGGACGCGCGTCTGGGGCGAGGTGCGTCCGGCCGACGAGCTGACGTTGCGCCTGCGCCTGGGCAACGAGTTCCGCAGCTATCGCAACTCCCCGGCCAACAACAGCCGCAACAAGTTCCCCGACGAACTCTACGCCGACAATCTTTTCGCGCAGTGGCGCACCGAAGGCTGGGGCCTGAAAGTGGGCCGGCAGGAGATCATGAAGGGTTCCTGGCGCATTCTCTCCGACGGCACGCCGGGCGACGGTTCGCGAACGGCCTTCTTCGACGCCGCGGTTCTCACCCTCGACATCGCCGAGCGCAGCACGCTCGACCTCATCAGTACGTGGAACCACTACCGTGACGACATCACCGTCGGGCGCACGGCGACGGGTGTCTACGACATGACCTTCATGCGCCGGGGCGATCCCTACTCGAAGATGGACGAGGGCGGACTGGCGGCCTACGCCGAGATCCGCGAGCTGGAGAATCTTCCCTTCGACCTCTACTGGGTCTGGAAGAAGGAGACGAGCTTTCATGCCGGGGCCGACCGTCTTCCCGGCCGCGACTTCCACACGGTGGGGTTGCGCCTGATGCCCACGTTCAACGACTGGCTCTCCGGCGAACTCGAGGCCGCCGGCCAGTTCGGGGGCGTCGATTCGCAGGAGGCTCGCGTTGATGCCGACGCCATCGATGCGGCGACCGGCGAGCCGCGCAGCCAGGGGGCGCTCAAGTCGCGCGACATTTGCGCGGGCATGGCCTACGCGGCGCTGGTCGGCAAGGCCGCCGACGTGCGCTGGAAGCCCACGCTCAAGCTGGCCGCTCTCTACATGAGCGGCGACAAGGACCGCTACTACGACACGGCCGATGGCAGCACGGACACGGGCTGGAACCCCGTCTTCGGGCGCATGCCGCCTGCCGGGGATATTCCGATCTACATGTACGACGTCGGGCGCTGGTCCAACCTCTTCCATCCCCACGCCGAGATCGGCGTCACCCCGGCCAAGGGGCACCAGACGACCTTTGAAGCCGGCCCGATGTACGCCGTCGAGAAGGACGCGGGCGCAACGGATCACTACCGCGGACTCTATTTGCGGACCGTCTATCGCTTCCCCCTGCCCGTGCTGGGCGGCGTGAAGTTCAACGGTCTCGTCTCGGGCGACGTGTTCGAATATGGCGACTACTTCGCCACCGACGAATCCCGCGCCACCTCCGTCCGCCTCGAACTCAACGCCAAGTTCTAGCCGGGGGCGGTCGGCGTCCAAAAACGAAAACCGCGCCGTCGTGCAAATCGCCCTGGGGGCGGCACGACGGCGCGGGATTGTTTTCCCTTGCGGCGCGGGGCTACTTCGCGTACACCTTGCGCTTGCGGTACTTGGTGTGGAGGAGCTTCTCGGCC
>CAYVJM010000088.1:0-8699 GCA_964451695.1 uncultured Lentisphaerales bacterium
TCTTCAACTACTTCAAGCAGCTCTTCGCGCAGGTCACCAACCCGCCGATCGACCCAATTCGCGAGGCGCTCGTCATGAGCCTCACGACCTACATCGGCAACCCTGGCGACATCCTTTCGGAGGAGGCGCACCGCGCCGGCGTCGTGCGCCTCCAGCGCCCCGTCCTGACGGACGAGGACGTCCATCGCCTCGGTCTCGTCAACGAGGTCAAGATGTCCGCCGTCACGCTGGCCCTCGGCTGGTGCGACGACCTCGAGGCCGCTGTCGAGCGTCTCAGGGAGCGGGCTGTCGAAGCGGCCCGGGCGGGGCGGCGCATCCTGATCCTCAGCGACCGCGACCTGCCGGCCGGCGAGATGCCGATCCCCTCGCTGCTCGCGACGGCGGCCGTCAACCGCGCCCTCATCGAGGCCGGGTTGCGTCCGTCCGTGGGGATCGTCGTGCAGTCCGGCGAAGTTCGCGAGATCATGCACTACGCCCTGCTGCTCGGATACGGGGCCACGGCCGTCCATCCGCATCTCGCGCTCGAAACGGTGTCCGCGCTGGCGGCGTCGGGGCGGACGGGTTGCGACCCCGCGACTGCGGCCGGCCACTACGTCAAGGCGGTGGACAAGGGGCTGCTCAAGGTCATGTCGAAGATGGGCGTCTCAACGTTGCGCAGCTACCGTTCGGCGCAGATCTTCGAGGCGGTGGGCCTTGCGCCCGCGGTCGTGGACCGCTTCTTTCCCGGCACGGCGTCGCGCATCGGCGGCATCGGGCTCGCCGAGATCGCGGCGGAGTGCAGACACCGCCACGAGCAGGCGGAGGCGCGCGCCGCCGAGGAGGTCCTGCCTGCGGGCGGGCAGTACCGCTTCCGGAAGGACGGCGAGAACCACCTGTGGACGCCGCGGAGCCTGAGCCTCTTCCGGCAGGCGGTCCAGACGAACGACGCGGCGAAGTACCGCGAATACGCGGCGCTCATCAACGAGCAGGCGGAGCACCTCTGCACGCTGCGCGGCCTGTTCGAGTTCGTCGAGGCGGAGCCCGTGTCCCTCGAGGAGGTCGAGAGCGTCGAGCGCATCGTCCGCCGCTTCGTCTCCGGGGCGATGAGCCTCGGCTCGCTGAGTCCCGAGGCGCATGAGGCGATCGCGATCGCGATGAACCGCCTCGGCGCGATGAGCAACTCCGGCGAAGGCGGCGAAGACCCGGACCGCGAGGTTCCCGGACCCGGCGGCGAAGACCGCCGCAGCGCGATCCGCCAGGTCGCGAGCGGGCGCTTCGGCGTCACGATCGCGTACCTGGCCGGCGCGAAGGAGCTGCAAATCAAGATGGCGCAGGGCGCGAAGCCTGGCGAGGGCGGCCAGCTTCCGGGGCACAAGGTCGACGCGGCGATCGCGCGCGTCCGCCATGCCACCCCGCACGTCACGCTCATCTCGCCGCCGCCGCACCACGACATCTACTCCATCGAGGACCTGGCGCAGCTCGTCTACGACCTGCACAATGCCAACCGCGAGGCGCGCGTCTCCGTGAAGCTCGTCTCCGAGGTGGGCGTCGGCACGATCGCCGCCGGCGTGGCGAAGGCTCACGCCGAGGCCATTCTCGTGAGCGGCCACGATGGCGGCACCGGGGCGTCGCCGTTGACGAGCATCAAGCATGCGGGTCTCCCGTGGGAGCTCGGGCTTGCCGAGACGCAGCAGACGCTCGTCCTCAACCGTCTGCGCGGGCGCGTCCGCCTCCAGGTGGACGGCCAGCTCAAGACCGGCCGCGACGTGGTGATCGGCGCGCTGCTCGGGGCGGAGGAGTTCGGCTTCGCCACGACGATCCTCGTCTGCCTCGGCTGCGCGATGATGCGCAAGTGCCACGAGAACACCTGCCCGGTGGGCGTCGCCACGCAGGACCCCGCGTTGCGCAAGTGCTTCAAGGGCAGGCCGGAATACATCGAGAACTTCCTGCGCCTGCTGGCGGGCGAGGTGCGCGAGCTGCTCGCCAGGCTCGGGTTCCGCACCCTCGACGAGGCCGTCGGGCGCGCCGACCGCCTGCGCATGAACCGCGCGATCGCCTTCTACAAGGCCCGCAACCTCGACTTCGCGAAGATCTTCGCCAAGGCCGAAGGACCGGAGATCCGCTGGAGCGGCCGCAAGGAGCCGGTGGCGACGTACGACGATGCGCATCTGCTTCCCGCGCTCCAGGGGCTGCTCGAGGAGGCGGCCTCCGGCGCGGACGCGCCGCGCAAGGTCGTGCTCAACCGCGCGATTCGCAACGCGCACCGCACGATCGGCGCGCGGCTCTCCTGCGAAATCGCGCGGCGCCGCGGGGCCGCGGGGCTGCCGGAGGGGAGCGTGGTCGTCAACTTCACGGGATGCGCGGGGCAGAGCTTCGGCGCGTTCCTGGCGCCGGGCGTGACCTTCAACCTCGAGGGCGAGGCGAACGACTTCGTCGGCAAGGGCCTCTCGGGCGGCATCATCGCGATCCGGCCTCCGCGCGGCGCGCGCTTCGCGGCGAAGGACAACGTCGTCGCGGGCAATGTGATCGGCTTCGGCGGCACGTCGGGCTCGATCTTCCTCAACGGCCGCGCGGGCGAGCGCTTCGCGGTGCGCAACAGCGGCGTCGTGGCGGTCGTCGAAGGCGTCGGGGACCACGGTTGCGAATACATGACGGGCGGTCGCGTGGCGGTGCTCGGGCCGACGGGCGTGAACTTCGCCGCGGGCATGACGGGCGGCATCGCGTACGTGTACGACGCGGCAAACGACTTCGACCTGCGCTGCAACGTCGGCACGGTGGATCTGCTCGCCGTCGCCGAAGGCTCGCCGGAGGAGCGCGAGCTGCTCGGGCTGATCGAGGCGCACATCGCCCGCACGGGCAGCCCGTGGGCGCGCGAGCTGGTCGCGGCGTGGCGGGAGGCGCGAGGCAAGTTCATCCAGGTGATTCCGTTCGAATACAGCAAGGCGCTGGCGCGGATGAAGGAAGCGGAAAACTAGGAGACGCCAGACCATGGGCAACAAGGCATTCATCGAGAAGACCCGCATCGAGCACCTCTACCGTCCGGTCGATCTGCGCCTCCGCGACTTCGACGAGGTGGAGACGGTCCCCGGCCGCGAGCCGCTCCGCGAGCAGGCCGAGCGCTGCATGAACTGCGGCATCCCGTTCTGCCTCGGCTGCGGATGTCCGCTCTACAACGCGATCCCGGACATGAACGCGGCCGTCGCGCGCGGCGACTGGCGCGAGGCGTGGGCGGTGCTGAGCGCCACGAGCGACTTGCCGGAGTTTCCGTCGCGCATCTGCCCCGCGCTCTGCGAGGGGAGCTGCACGGCGGGGTTGCCATCCGAGGCGGTGATGATCCGCCAGATCGAGAAGGCCGTTGTCGAAAAGGCGTTTGCGATGGGGCTCGTCAAACCGGTCGTTCCGAAGGCCGAGAACGGCCTCAAGGCCGCAGTCGTCGGCAGCGGGCCGGGCGGACTCGCCGCGGCGATCGCGCTGCGCCGGCGAGGCTGCGCCGTGACCGTCTACGAGCGAGCCGCGCAGCCGGGCGGCCTGCTGCGCTACGGCATTCCGTTCTTCAAGCTCGACAAGCGGGTCATCGACCGCCGCATCGAACTGATGCGCGAGTCCGGCATCGCGTTCGTCTGCGGTGTCGAGGTCGGGCGCGATCTCGCGGGCGAAGCGCTCGCGCGAAGCAACGACGTCGTCGTGGTGGCGATCGGCACGCCGGCGGCGCGCGATCTCGCGATCCCCGGCCGCGATTTCGCGGGCATCCACCTGGCTCTGGAATTCCTCGGCGGCCAGAACCAGGCCCTGGGCGGGGAGATCGCCGGGGCGCCGATTTCGGCGAAGGGGAGAAAGGTGCTCGTCATCGGGGGCGGCGACACGGGCAGCGACTGCGTGGGCACGAGCAACCGCCACGGGGCGGAGTCCGTGACGCAGATCGAGATCATGCCGAAGCCGTCCGCCACGCGCGCCGACGCGACGCCCTGGCCCGACTGGCCGTCGCAGATGCGCACGTCGTCGAGCCATGAGGAGGGGTGCCTGCGGCGCTGGAGCCTGAACAGCATCCGCTTCCTCGGCGAGGCCGGCCGCGTGAGCGGCGTGGAGGTCTGCCAGGTGGCATGGGAGCTGTCGCCCGCGGGTCGGCCGCTGAAGTTCGCGCCGGTCGACGGGACGCGCGAGGTGATTCCGTGCGATCTCGTCTTGCTCGCCCTGGGCTTCGTCAAGCCGGACCGCGCCACGGTTCTCGGCGGGCTCGGGATTCCCGATTCACCGGCCGTCGTGCTCGTCGGGGACGCGGCGCTTGGACCTTCCCTCGTCGTGCGGGCGCTGGCGCAGGCCAGGGAGGCGGTCGGGAATCTCGCCTGATTTTGCGCGGTCCGGCCGCGCGGTTTTCGCTTCATGGCCTCCATGCGGGAGGGGCGGTAATCATTTTCAATGGGTGAAAATGTGTATTCGCTACCGCTGCCGAACGCATGGGGGCCATGTTTTTGCGGTCAGAGGTCGGGGAAGACGATCCGCTGGAGGCGATCGGCCGCCTCCCGGGCCAGCAGCGCCGCCTGCGTCACGCGCAGGAGATCGACGCCGGTCATGATGTTCGAGGGCTGGCCGTTGACGCAGCGCAGGAAGTCTTCGAACAACCCAAACGGCGGCGCGTCGCGGAACGTCTCGGAACCCGTCGGGGTGGAGCGGACGCATTGGCCGTCGCGCACCTCGATCGAACCGCCCGTTCCCATCACGCGGATGCGGTCGTCGCCATGGTCGAGGGCGGGGTTTTCGGGGCGCAGATAATCGATCGAAGCGGAGGCCGCCACGCCGTCGGCGAACTCGAACAGGCAGGCGGCGCTCATCTCCAGATCGCCGTGGCCTTTGTTGAACGCCGAGGATTGCGAAGCGCAGACGGCCTTGAAGGGGATCCTTCCGGCGAAATGATAGAGCCAGGAGATGGCGTGGATGCCCACCCAGGGGATCAGCCCTCCGGAGGTCTGGCGCGACATGAAATACGCCTCGCGCCTGCCCAGTTTGTAGGACTTCTGGGCGTGCATCAACCGGACGGTTCCGATCTCCGAAGCGTGGCAAGTCGCCGACCAATTACCGGTATCGTAGTGCGGGCCGCACATCTGCGCGATCTTGACCTGGGGATTCGCCCGATGGGCCCGAACGAGGTCCGCAAGGCCTTCCAACGTCGTGGACACGGGTTTTTCGCAGAAGACGTGGATGCCGCGGCCGACCGCCTCGACGGTCATGGCGGCATGGTTTTCGAAGGGCCCGCAGACGACAAGCACGTCGGGCTTCGCCGCATCCAGCATGCTCCTGTAGTCGCCCTCGAATCGGGGTGGCACCGATCCAAAAACCTGCCGGCATGATGACGCCACGGAATCCGCCGACATGTCCGCGCCCGCCCCGCAGACGCCGACGATCTCGCCGCAGCCGGACTTCTTCATTTCATCCAGGGGGACATTCAGATGCCCCCGGTTCCCCGCAATGCAAACTCGCTTGTTGATCAGTTCCATTCTGTAATTCCGCTCCGCGATGTGCGTCCTCGGCTAATCGGTACTTGATCGTTTCGACTATACGGAAAAGTCAGGATCAAGTCAAACACTCGGTTGCCAGAAACCCCGCTTTGCGCTACTATCCGCTTCGGATCGGAAAAGTAAATACATGAAAACGGTGAACATGGTCGTGGTCGGGCTCCATTTCGGCGCCCACATCGTGGACGGACTGATGAAAGATTCCGCCAAGGGTTCCCGAGTCCGTCTTGTCGGCGTCTGCGATGCCGACCCCGCGCGGCTCGAATCGGTCGCGTCGAAACACGGGCTCGCCCGATACCGCTCGTTGGACGAGGTGCTCGCCGACGGCAACGTGCAGGCGGTGGGCTTGTTCACGGGCCCCGTCCGCCGCGCGGCGCTGCTGCGCCGGATCATCCAGGCGGGCAAGGACGTCATGACGACGAAGCCGTTTGAGACGGACCCTGACGCGGCGGCGGCGATCCTCGCCGAGGCCCGGTCGCTTGGGCGGGTCATCCATCTCAACTCCCCGTCCCCGAAGGTGTCGGACGACATCGCGCTTCTCAAAAAATGGGAATCGGAATATCACCTGGGCCGCCCCGTTGGCGGCTATGCCTCTTCGTACGTCTCTTATCGCGAAACGGCGGACGGGACCTGGTACGATGATCCGGAGCTTTGCCCCGTTGCGCCCGTTTTCCGGCTCGGCATCTATCTCATCAACGATTTCGTGCGGATCTTCGGCCGAGCCGCGAGTGTCAGCACGACGGAGTCGCGGCTGTTCACGGGACGGCCCACGGCGGACAACGCGTCCGTGACGATTCTGTTCGAGAGCGGCGCCCTGGCGACGGTCTATTCCAGCTTCTGCATCCACGACGGAAACCACTACCGGAACCAGCTCCAGGTGCATTACGAGAACGGCACCGTTATGAGAAACGTGGAAACGCAGCGGCTGCCCGACGACAAGACGCTGATGGGCGTCGTTCAATCTGTCGACAATCGCGGCGTCCTCATCGACTCCGCAAGCGTCGAGAACGTCAGCGGTCACTATGAATGGGACACGTTCGCCGCGGCGGTCTGCGGCGAGGCGGGCGTTCCTGAATACCATGACGACGATGTCGTCGAGCCGTTGCGCATCATCGAGGCGATGAAGCGTTCGGCCGCATCGCATGCCGCGGTGCCCTGCCGCCGGCCATCGTGAGCCAGGGCCCTCCATTCTTCGCGGGTTGCAGACAGGAAGGCGGCATGCCACCGGCTGATGTTGCCCCCCGCCCCGAGCTCCTGCATGCCGCTTCAAAAGGCTGCGACCCCATCGTCAGCCTGCCTTACGTGAAGGTGGCGCGGGCCTCGTCCATCTGCGCGGGGGTTGGGACTGGCGTGTCCGCGAGCGTGTAGGCCAGCCCCAGCTCGCGCCATTTGAATTCCCCGAGCTTGTTGAAGGGGAGCAGATCCACGCGTTCGATGCAGGCGTGGCGCTTGAGCTCGGCCGCCAGCGCCTGGAGCTTGGCGGGAACGAGCGTGAGCCCCGGCACGACGACGTGCCGGATCCAGACGCGCTTGCGGATGCGGTCGCAGTAGTCCAGCGTGGCCAGGACGTGCGCCGACGTGGCGCCCGTGAGCGCGCGGCAGTCGTCGTCGTCGAGCGTCTTGACGTCGAGCAGGAGCATGTCGGCCGCGTCGATGGCGGGGGTCGCGACGTCGAGCGGGACGAGGCCGGATGTGTCGAGGGCGCTGTGGATGCGCTCCTCCCTCAGGCGGCGGAGGAGGGCGAGGGCGAACGCGGGCTGCATCAGGGGTTCGCCACCGGAGATCGTGGCGCCGCCGTTGCGCAAGTAGGCGCGGCAGCGCGCGATGCGCGCGACGACCTCGTCGGCGCCGACGAGGCGGCCGGCGCCGGGATTCCAGGTGTCGGGGTTGTGGCAGTAGCGGCAGCGGAACGGGCATCCCTGGAGGAAGACGACGAACCGAAGCCCCGGACCGTCCAGCGTTCCGAAGCTTTCGTAGGAGTGAACCTGGCCGGCGACTGCGTTCATGGGAAGGGGAGTCGGCTTCGCCCCGATTCCGCGCTCTGCGCGGCGAGCGGGGATGGGCGCGCCTCGATTCGACCGGATCGCCTGCGCGAGCCGGCTAGACGACGGGGGCGACGTTCTGCGCGCGGATCTTGATGTGGAGTTCGCGAAGCTGTTTTTCGGTGACGGGCGCCGGGGCGTTCATCATCAGGTCCTGGGCGCGCTGGTTCATCGGGAAGGCGATGACCTCGCGGATGTTCTCCGCGTCGGCGAGCAGCATGACCATGCGGTCGACGCCCGGTGCGATGCCGCCGTGCGGCGGCGCGCCGTACTTGAACGCGCCGGAGAGCGCCGGGAAGCGGTCGAAGACGACCTCGGAGCTGTAGCCGGCGATTTCGAAGGCCTTGATCATCACGTCGAGGCGGTGGTTGCGGATCGCGCCTGAGGAGAGCTCGACGCCGTTGCAGACGACGTCGTACTGGTACGCGAGCACGTCGAGCGGATCGCGTGTCGTCAGCGCCTCCATGCCCCCCTGCGGCATCGAGAACGGGTTGTGGGAGAAGATGATCGCGCCGGTCTCCTCGTCGCGCTCGAACATCGGGAAGTCCACGATCCAGCAGAAGCGGAAGACGTCCTTCTCGACGAGGTCCAGGTCGCGGCCGAGCTTGAGGCGGATGTCGCCGGCCATCTTGGCGGCCGGGCCCGGCTGGTCGCACATGAAGAACATGACGTCGCCATCGACCATGCCGGCGCGCTCGGCGAGCGCCGCCAGCTCCTCCGGCTTCATGAACTTCGCGATGGGGCCCTTGACCTTGTCGGCGTCCCAGACGATGTAGCCGAGACCCTTGGCGCCGAGTTCCTTCGCGTAGGCCTCCATCTTGTCGAAGAAGCTGCGCGGGCGCGTCTTGATGCCCTTCACGGGGATCGCGCGGACGACGGAGCCGCCCTTGACGGCGTTGGCGAAGGCGCCGAAGCCGGAGGCCGCGAAGATGTCCGACACGTCGCACATCGTGATGGGGATGCGCAGATCGGGCTTGTCGGAGCCGTACTTGAGGATCGCCTCGCGGTAGGGGATGCGGACGAACGGGCCTTCGGGCACGCGCTTGGTGCTGAACTTTCCGAACGTCTCGAGAAGCACCTCCTCGACGATGGCGAAGATGTCGTCCTGCGTGGCGAAGGACATCTCGATGTCGAGCTGGTAGAATTCGCCCGGCGAGCGGTCGGCGCG
>CAYVJM010000089.1:0-8641 GCA_964451695.1 uncultured Lentisphaerales bacterium
CTCGCGCAGATGCTCAAGGGCGGCGTGATCATGGACGTCACGAACCCCGAGCAGGCGAAGATCGCGCAAGAGGCGGGCGCCGTCGCCGTGATGGCTTTGGAGCGCGTCCCGGCGGACATCCGCAAGGAGGGCGGCGTCGCGCGCATGAGCGATCCCCAGATGATCATCGAGATCCAGGCCGCCGTCACCATCCCCGTCATGGCCAAGGCGCGCATCGGCCACATCGCGGAGGCGCGCATCCTCGAGGCGCTCGAGATCGACTTCATCGACGAGAGCGAGGTGCTGACGCCCGCGGACGAGGAATTCCACCTCGACAAGCACGCCTTCAAGGTGCCGTTCGTGTGCGGGTGCCGCAACATCGGCGAGGCGCTCCGGCGCATCGGCGAGGGCGCCGCGATGATGCGCACGAAGGGCGAGGCCGGCACCGGCAACATCGTCGAGGCCGTCCGGCACATGCGCTCGGTCATGTCCTCGATCCGCAAGCTGCGCAACCTGCCCGAAGAGGAGCTGATGACCTTCGCCAAGGAGAACCGCGCCCCATACGAGCTGGTCAAGCAGGTGGCGGAGTCCGGACGACTCCCCGTGGTGAACTTCGCCGCGGGCGGCGTCGCGACGCCGGCCGACGCGGCGCTGATGATGATCCTCGGCGCCGACGGCGTGTTCGTCGGCTCGGGCATCTTCAAGTCCTCCGACCCCGCGAAGATGGCGCGCGCGATCGTCAAGGCCGTCGCCAGCTACGACAACCCGAAGGTGCTGGCCCAGATCAGCCGCGGGCCGGGCGCCGCGATGAAGGGGCTTGAGATCGCCGCGATTCCGCCGGAGTCGCTGATGGCCGGGAGGGGCTGATGGGCAAACGCATCGGCGTGCTGGCGCTGCAGGGCTCCGTCGCCGAGCACCGCGACGCGCTGGCGCGCCTGCCGGGCGTGACGCCCGTCGCGGTCCGCGAAGCCCGCGATCTGAAACGCCTCGACGGACTGATCCTGCCGGGCGGCGAGAGCACGACGATCGCCCTGCTGCTGCGCATCTTCGAGATGGACGGGGCGATCAAGCGGAGGATCGCCGCCGGGATGCCCGCGTGGGGCACGTGCGCCGGCATGATCCTGCTCGCCCGGGAAATCGTCGGCGAAACGCCGCACATCCCCTGCATGGACATGCGCGTTCGGCGCAACGCCTACGGCCGCCAGCTCGGGAGCTTCCGCACGACGTTGCCGATCCCCGCGCTGACCCCCGAACCCGTCCCCTGCGTCTTCATTCGCGCCCCCTGGGTGGATCGCGTCTGGGGCGACGCCGAGGCGCTGGCCGAGGTGGGCGGCAGGATCGTCGCCGTCCGCCAGGGCAGCCTGCTGGCGACGTCCTTCCATCCCGAACTGACCGCCGACTCCGCCGTCCACGCCGCCTTCGCCGCGATGTGCTGACGGGTGTCCGCATCGGGGCTTGTTCGAGGCGGGACGGAAAGCGTACAATGCGAGACGGATGCGGGCGATTGCCCCGCGCCGCCCACCGCAAGCCCGGGAGCCAGCCCATGTCTGATTCCATCCTGCTCGAACTCGACTCCGTCGCCAAGATCGGCCTCGCCGCCCAGCAAAACGGCGTCCCCGTCGTGCGCGCGGTGCGCATCGTCAACCCCGGCGCCGAGGCGATTCGCGATGCGAAGCTCGTGCTCGCCTCCGATCCCGAGTTTTTTCCGCCCGTCAGCGTCCTCGTCTCCCAGATCCGCCCCGGCGAGACCGCGGAGATCCGCGACTTCGCCCTCTGCCCGAGCCATGCGATCCTCTCCGCCGCGACCGAGCGCATCGCCGGCGCCGTCAAGGCCGCGCTCTATCTCGCGAACGACGCCTCGCCGCTCGCCGAGACCGCGAAGCCCATCGACCTCTGCCCGCACGACGAATGGTTCGGCGCCGCGTTCATGCCCGAACTGCTCGCCGCGTTCGCGACGCCCAACGCAGACGAGACGGCGGCCCTGCTCGGCCGCGTCTCCGCCCTGCTCGCCGAACGCTCCGGCAGCGGCGCCCTCGACGGCTACCAGCGAGGCGACAAGTCTCGCGCCCTGCTCCTCGCCAAATGCGTCTACGACGCCGTGCTCGAACGCGCCGTCAACTACGCCGAGCCGCCCGCCAGCTTCGGCGAATCCGGCCAGCGCATCCGCTTCCCGCGCCAGATCCTCGCCCAGGGCTTCGCGACGTGCCTCGACTTCGCCCTGCTCATGGCCGGCATGCTGGAGCAGTGCGGTCTCCACCCCGTCCTCATGCTCCAGAAGCGCCACGCCTTCCTCGCCGTCCACCTCCTCGACTACCGCTTCCCCGACGCGGTGGTCGACGATCTCCAGACGATCCGCAAGCGCGTCGATCTGGACGAGATCGCCGTGTTCGAGCCCACGGCCGCTGCCGCCGGGCTGG
This sequence comes from uncultured Lentisphaerales bacterium, assembly GCA_964451695.1. Taxonomy (GTDB): domain Bacteria; phylum Verrucomicrobiota; class Kiritimatiellia; order RFP12; family UBA3636; genus JAAZAI01. The sequence continues at coordinate 2,397 of CAYVJM010000089.1, forward strand.
GCAAGTTCTCGATCGCCTCGGCGCAAGGCGCGAAGCATCTGCTCGAGGAGGACGAATTTCTCTACGCCCTCGACATCGCCCAGGCCCGCGCGATCGGCGTGCGCCCGCTCGCCGGTGTGGCCGGCCTGCCCGCCCCCACGGCCCCCGAGCCGCGCCCGGACGTCGCCACCGACGAGCCGCTCCGCGATCTCGCCCCCGCCCCCGAGGCCGCCCCCCGCGCGGCCGAGACGCCCGCCCGCGTCCTGCGCTGGCGCGCGAAGCTCCTCGATCTCTCCCGCCGCAACCGCCTTCTCAACTTCCGCGACTCGAAGCAGGCCGTCCAGCTCTTCATTCCCTCCCCCGAAGCCCTCGAAGACGCCCTGAGCGAAGGCGGGAGCTTCTCCCTGAATCCGCGGCCGGCGATCTTCGACGCCGCGGGGCGCGACCCGCGCGATCTCGAGCAGCTCGCCCAGCAGACGGGCGACGACCCCGCGCGCCAGTTCCTCGAAAGCGAATTCGCCGGCAACCGCCTGCGCACCGCGCTTGATCAGAAGGAGATGGACAAGCGCCTCGTCGGTCTCTACCGCCAGGCGCGCGCCGACCTCGAGGACGGGGGCGTCAACACGCTCTTCCTCGGCATGCACTTCCTGCGATGGGTGGATGGCTCCGGCGCCTCCGCCAGCACCTACCTCGCGCCGCTCGTGCTCGTGCCCGTGAGCCTCGACCGCCAGACTGCCCGCTCCGGCTTCTCCCTCCGGCGCACGGACGACGCCGTCGTCAACGTGACGCTCCTCGAAATGCTGCGCCGCGAGTTCGGCTGCTCCGTCTCCCGGCTCGATCCGCCGCCCGAGGACGAATCCGGCCTGGACGTCGCCACCACGATCCGCATCTTCCGCGAGGCGATCCGCGACATGAAAGGCTGGGAGGTCGTCGATGCGATCTGGCTCGGCCGCTTCTTCTTCAGCAAGTTCATCATGTGGGAGGACCTCGGGAAGCGTCTCGACGACCTCTGCGAAAGCCCGGTCGTCGGCCACCTCGTCCGCGGCTCGGGCGCGTTCGACGACGGCATCGCCGCCGTGCGCCCGGACGAAGTGGACGCATGCCTCAAGCCCGAGGAGCTGCTGTGCCCCGCAAGCGCGGACTCCTCGCAGCTCGCGGCCGTCATCTCCGCCTCGCGCGGCAAGAACTTCGTCCTCCACGGCCCGCCGGGCACCGGCAAGTCCCAGACGATCACCAACCTGATCGCCTACGCCATGGCCCAGGGCAAGACGGTGCTCTTCGTGGCCGAGAAACGCGCCGCGCTCGAAGTCGTGCAGCGCCGCCTCGCCAAACTCGGCCTCGGACCGTTCTGCCTCGAGTTGCACTCTAACAAAGCCGGCAAGGCCGACGTGCTCCAGCAGTTCGCCGATGCCGTCGCCTTCGCCGACTGCCGCGAACCCCGCGAATGGACCGCCGCCGCCGCCGAGCTGGAGAAGACCCGCGGCGCGCTCTCCGCCTACGCCCGGGCGCTCCATCAGACGCATCCCTGCGGGCTGACCCCGTATCAGGCGTTCTCCTATCTGCTCGTCCACGAGGAGGACGAGGCCGCGATGCGCGACGTCGGCGCGCTCGCCGCCGCGACGCTCGAAGCGGGCGAACGCGAGGCGATGCTCGAGGCCGTCCGCGCGCTGGCCGAGCAGGCGCAGGACATCCCGCCCGCCCTCTTCGACGATCTCGTCTTCGCCCGGCCCTCCGCATGGTCGCCCTCCTGGGAGGCCGAAGCGGTCGAGGCTGCGCGGCGCCTCCAGGAAGCGGCCGACGCCCTCGCCCCCCGCGTCGCCGCGTTCCGCGCGATCGCCGGGCTCGCGCCCGATGCGCCGCTCGACGCGGCGAAGCTGGCCGCCGCCGCGCGACTCGCCTCGGCGCTCGAGACCCTGCCACGCCTGCCAGCGGGCTTCTGCGACGCCGACTGGGAGGCCTTTTCCGCCGCCGTCGGCGCGCTGGCCGCGACCGGCGAGCAGGCCAATGAAACAGCCGTGCGCCTGGCCGACTTCAATCTCGACGCCGTGACGGCCTTCGACGTCGCCGCGGCGCGCCGCCAGCTCGAAGCCAACCGCGAGCGCTTCATCTTTGTGCGAATGGTTCGCGACGGCCGCGTCCGCCAGACGGTTGTCGACTGCCTGAAGCCCGGCGCGCCGCACAAGATCGCGAAGGCGGCCGTGCGCGGCCTGCTCGACGACTTCGAGCGTTATGCGCAACGCCGCCGGAGCGTGGAGTCCACCGCGCCCGAGACGGTCGCGCGGATGACGGGCGTCTTCCTGGGCCTCGCCACGGACTGGGCCGCGCTGCACGGGCTCTGCGCGGCGGTCGAGGCGATCCAGGCGGATGCGCAGACGGTCGCCGGTGGCGGGGTGGAGACTCTGGCGGCGATGCGCCGCGCGATCGGCGCGTACGGCGCGGCGACGGATCGCGCCACGGCGGTTGCCGCGCTGCGCGCCTTCACGGAGGCGCAGGCCAAGTTGGCCGAGGCCGCGGAGCGGTTCGAGTCGGCGCTCGCCGCAAAGGCGGTCGACGCCACCGATGCGGCAACGACGTGCGCGACCCGCGCCGGAGCCGTTGCCGCGCACGCACGCCACTTGCGGCGCTGGTGCATCTGGAACGGCGTCCGCGCGCAGACCGTCGAGGCGGGAGCCGCAATCGTCGCGGACGCGCTGGAGAGCGGCGCGCTGGCGCCGACGGATGTCCGGGTCGCGATTGAAAAGCGGTATGCCGAACGGTTCGTCGCGCACGTCGTGGAGGATACGCCGGAGATCCGCGACTTCCTCGGCGGCGCACAGGACGGGCTCGTGGCGAAATTCGCCGGACTCGACGCGCAGATCGAGCAGCTCGCGCAGCGGGTGATCCTCGCGCGGCTCGCGTCGCGCCTGCCTTCGGGCCGCGCCGGAGAATGCCCGGCCGGCAGCGAGCTGGGCATCCTGAAGCGCGAGTGCGCGAAGAAGGCCCGCCACAAGCCCGTGCGCAAGCTCCTCGAATCGATTCCGACGCTCCTGCCCGTGCTCAAGCCCTGCCTGCTGATGAGCCCGCTCTCCGTGGCGCAGTACCTGCCGCCCGGCAGCAAGAACTTCGACATCGTCGTCTTCGACGAGGCTTCGCAGATCACCGTCTGGGACGCCATCGGCGCAATGGCGCGCGGCCGGCAGGTCGTCGTGGTCGGCGATCCCAAGCAGCTTCCGCCGACGACCTTCTTCCAGCGTCAGGCGGAGGAGGAGACGACAGACGACGCGGACATCGAGGAGCTGGAGAGCATCCTCGACGAGTGCCGCGCGGCGGGCGTCTCGGACCTGCACCTGCTCTGGCACTACCGCAGCCGCCACGAGTCGCTGATCGCGTTCAGCAACCACCATTACTACCACGACAGCTTGCTCACCTTCCCTTCGCCGGATCGCGAGACCAAGCGTTACGGGGTGAGCTTCGTCCACGTCGCCGACGGCGTGTACGACCGCTCGAAAACGCGCACGAACCCGAAGGAGGCGGAGCGGCTCGTGGAGGCCGTCGTCGCGCGCCTGCTCGATCCGGCGATGGCGAAGAAGTCCACGGGCGTCGTCACCTTCAGCCAGGCGCAGCAGACGCTCGTGGAGGATTTGATCGATGAGGCGCGCCGCCAGCATCCCGAGATCGAACCCTTCTTCGCGGAGGACGCGGCCGAGCCGTTCTTCGTGAAAAACCTTGAGAGCGTGCAGGGGGACGAGCGCGACGCGATCTACTTCTCGATCGGCTACGGGCGGGACGCGGACGGCCAGTTCGCGATGAACTTCGGCCCGTTGAACCGTCCAGGCGGCGAGCGGCGGCTCAACGTCGCCGTCACGCGCGCCAAGGAACAGGTCGTCGTATTCTCCTCGGTCGTCTCGACGCAGATCGACACGGGGCGGACGCAGGCGATGGGCGCGATGCATCTGCGGAGCTTCCTCGAGTACGCCGAGCGTGGCAACCTGCAGGGGGCGAGCCCGGCACCGGCCGTGGCCGGGGCCGCGGGGAGCCTTTTCGAAGACGAAGTGGCGGAGTTCCTACGCGGCCACGGCTATGACGTGGATCGCGAGGTCGGACGCTCCGGGTGCCGGATCGCGATGGCCGTGCGCAGCCAGGTCGAGCCTGAGCGGTACGCGATCGGCGTCGACTGCGACGGCGAACGGTACGCGGCCACGGCGAGCGCGCGGGATCGCGACAAGCTCCGCGCAATGGTGCTGGAGGGGCTGGGCTGGCGGCTGGCGCGCGTGTGGACGGCGGCGTGGTGGTTCGACCGCGAGGCGACGCAGCGCAAGCTGCTCGACGAAGTCGCCGCGGCGGCGAACGGCCTGCCGGCGCCGTCGGCGGGGGCGCACCGGTTCGAGCCGGTCGCGGCGCCGCCGCTGCCCGAGCCGGCGAAGGCTTTCGCGGTCCAGACGCCGAGCGAGCGGGAGCGGGTGTACGAGCCGGGGGAGTTCGTCGGCGGCTACGCGAAGAGTCAATCGAACTTCAATTTGCAGTTCGGGCCGCAGATCATCGGCGAGCAGATGCGGCGAATCGTCAACGCGGAGGGGCCGATCGTGGAATCGTTGCTGCGCTCCCGCGTGCTGAAGGAGTGGGGGTTCGCGCGAGCGGGAAGCATGAAGGCGGAAGTCATGGACCGCTCGGTGCCGAAGACGCTACCGACGACGAAGCAGTTCGACGAGCGCGTGTTCTGGCCGGAGGGGTCCGATCCGGCGGCGTACCGGTTCTACCGCGTGCCGGGAGGCGGCGACGTGGAGCCGCGCGCGATCGAGGAGATTCCGGTCGAGGAGCTGCGCAACGCGATGGCGGCGGTTCTGGAGCAGTTCGGCGCGGTGCCGCAGGATGCGTTGTACGCCGAAGCGGCGCGCCGCTTCGGCTTCGCGCGCGTCGCGCCCAGCGCCCGCAAACGCTACGACGAGGCGCACCGCCGGCTGGGCTGACGCGCCCGTAGCGGGACCTCTACCCCCGGATAAGGGCTTAATTAACAGCCGCGTCCACGTCTTCTCGGCATTTCGTGTAGCTGCGGCGTCCCCGCCGCAGGTCGCACGCGGCGAGACGCCGCGTCCACGCATTGGGCAGACGGGCCTGCAACGCACGACAGGCTTACTCAGGGTTGCGGAATAGACGAACCATGAAACACCTGAAACTTCATGAAAATGCGGCGTTTTGTGACTAAAAGGTTCTGGAACGTTGCTTCGATTTTCGGGCCATTCCCAAACCGTTTTGCGGTTCCTCCGCGGAGCCTGGGATCAAACATGGGATTCAATCGGACGTTTCGCAATGTTTTAAAAAACCATCTACTTTTTTTGAAACGTCTCTGCTACAGTAGGGAGCCGAAACGACAGCGGAGTCGTTGAACGCCAACACGCCAAACCCATCAACCTCCAAACCCACCCACTATGAAGAAATACGACTTGGTCAAGGCATCGATGGCCTTTCTGTTTGCCGCCACGACTTCCTACGGAGCGGGCTTCGCCCTGTACCAGGGGTCGGCCGCCGGAAACGCGGACCCCACCTACGGCACCGCCAAGGGCGGCGAACCCGGCGCGATGTACCTGAACCCCGCCGCGGTCACGACCGTCCCCGGCACGCAGCTCCAGCTCGGCCTCATCACGGTCGCCCCCGGCATCACCTACGAAGGCAACAGCGTTTACACGCGCGAGAAGCTCAGCCAAGACGCCGAAGACAACATTTGGCCGATCCCCCACGCCTACGTCACGCACCAGATGGGCGACGACTTGTGGCTCGGCTTGGGCATGTACACCCGCTTCGGCCTCGGCGCCCAGTATGACCAGGACTGGTTCGGCCGCTACAACATCTACGACGTCTCCATCCAGTCCTTCAACGTCGGCCCCATGGTCGCCTGGAAGGCCGCCGACTGGATCTCCCTCTCCGCCGGACTCTCGGTGCAGTACTTCGACATCACGATCAAGCAGAAGATCGACGCGGCGCGCAAGACCAACGACCCCGTCCCCTCCCCGCTCGACGTCGACCTGGACATGAACGCGGACGGCGTCGGCTATGGCGTCGACCTCGGCGTGATGATGACCCCGGTTGAGAAGGTCAACGTCGGCGTCGCCTACCACAGCCAGATCAAGCAGGAGCTCGACGGCGAGGCCAAGTTCACCAAACCCGCCCCCATCGCCGCCGCGGCGCCGATGCTCTTCAACAACACCGGCATCGAAGGCGACGTCACGCTCCCCGACATGGTGATGTCCGCCATCACCTACGACGTCACCGACAAGCTGACCGTCGGCCTC
>CAYVJM010000090.1:0-8612 GCA_964451695.1 uncultured Lentisphaerales bacterium
AGCGCGCCATGTATCTGGCGAAGATGCCGCAACCCCGAAGACTGACCGATTACCGCGAATCCGCGAATCCACGAATCCACGAATCCACGCGAATCCACGACCGCGAATCCGCGAAGGGTGAGCGGATCCGCGTCCTTGGAATGCTACTCGGTCAGTTCGCGGGGGGTGTGCCGCGAAGCAAGGTAGGGCGACGCCGTCCCGGCTAGCCGCGCCACCGGAATCTTGTTGCTTTTCACCACGAAGTGCATCGAGAGCACGAAGGCCCAGGAAGCTCGCAGAATTGCCTCTTCGGGGTCTTCGTGCGCTTCGTGGCTCCACGCTCGCCGTGCCCCCGGGGCTGGAATCGGTCAGTTTTCGGGGTGTGGCATGACGAGGGCATTCATCCACATGGCCGAAGACCAGTCGCAAGGGGCTAGCGACTAATTGACGAGGATGAGCGTGCGGCGGGGATGGACGACGTACTCGATGCTTGTGGCCGTGTACTGGAGCGTGCCCAGGGAGGGCTTGTCCACGATGTCGAACGTCGTGCCGGGCGTCGCGAGCGCGTTGAACGTCGCCAGCGTGTAAGTTCCGGGCTTGAAGGCGTTGTAGTCGGCGATGTCGAGCACCAGCTTGTCGGTCGCGGAGTCCAGCCACTCTTTGTCGACTGCCCGTTTGAGACCTAAATTATGGATGCGGGGGGGCTGCGGCCTGTGGTACATTTCGCCGCAGGAGGGGATGGATACGTGCAATTCGAGTCAATTGGCCATTATCGGCATGGTGCCGGGCGGAAGTACGACGTGCCTCGCCAGGGGTTTTTGAATGCCGGGAACCCCGGCGTCGTCGAGCTGCTGGGCGGGCGCGGTTTCGAGCAGGGGTTGCGAGACCTCGATGGTTTCGAGCGGATTTGGCTGCTCTTCCAGTTCGACCGAAACGAAAGCTGGCGTCCGACGGTCGCCCCGCCGGTGCCGCCGCGCGACGGTCGGCGCGTGGGCGTCTTCGCTTCCCGCAGTCCCTATCGGCCGAATCCGATCGGACTGACCTGCGTACGACTGCTGGCTGTCGAGGGGTTGCGGCTGGTGGTGGACGAGGCGGATCTGCTCGATGGAACGCCGATCCTCGACATCAAGCCCTACATTCCACGCGCCGATGCGTTCCCCGAGGCGCGTGCGGGTTGGGTGGACGAGCAGGCGCCCGAGGTCTGGACGGTGGCGGAGTCGGAACGCTTCCACGTCCAGGCGGCGCGGATCGCCGCGTGGCAGGGTCCCGACCTCGCCGCGACGGCGACGCTGCAGCTCCGGGAGAATCCGTTTGACGGATCCCGCAAGCGGGTTGTCGTCGACGGCGACGCGGGCGTGCTCGCGATCCGGATGTTTCGGATTCATTTCCGCATCGACTCCGTGGCCCGGGTGATCAAGCTGGAAGCTGTCGCGAGCGGGTATTCGCCGGAAGAGCTGGCGGACGGCTCGAACGATCCTCACGGCGACAAGACGCTGCACGCCCGATTTGTCCATTCCGATCTTTCTCCGCTGTCTGGGGATGCGGCCGAACCTGCTTGTCATGACTTCCGAAATACGGTAGAGTAGCCCCGCAAAAAAGAAAGAAACCCCGCGCCAATCGGGACGCGGACCCAACACGAAAGACAAGACCATGAACTACGACTACCTGCATCCCCGGGATGAAATCGCCCTGACGATCTCGCGGATCTACCGCAACAAGATGACCACCATGTCGGGCGGCAACCTGTCGATCCTCGACGAGAACGGCGATCTTTGGATCACTCCCGCCGGCATCGACAAGGGGACGCTCACTCCCGCCGACATCGTCTGCGTCCGCCACGACGGCACCGTCGTCGGTCGCCACCGGCCGTCCTCGGAATACCCCTTTCACCGGGCGATCTACGACGTCCGCCCGGACCTCACCGCCGTCGTCCACGCCCATCCGATGGCGCTCGTGGCGTTCTCGATGGCCAAGCGCGTGCCCAACACGCGGATCATTCCGCAGACTTACCGCTGGAACGGAAAGGTCGCCTTCGCGCCCTACGGCGTTCCGGGCAGCGACGATCTCGGTGCCAAGATCGCGGAGAAGTTCTCGGCCGGCTTCGACAGCGTCATGCTCGAGAGCCATGGCGTCTGCTGCGGCGGCCGTACGCTGCAGGATGCCTTCCAGCGCTTCGAGACGCTGGAGCTGTGCGCCCGCACCGAGATCAAGGCGTCGCAGCTCGGCACGCCCCAGTTCCTCACCGAGGAGCAGCTCCAGCTCGAAAGCCGCAGCGACCTGCGCCTTGCGACGTTCGAGCACGAGCCGCGGAACATGACGGTCGCCGAGAAGGATCTGCGCAACCAGGTCTGCACGTTCATCGGGCGCGGCTACCGCCAGGGGCTCTTCACGGGCGCCACCGGCACGATCTCCGCGCGTCTCGACGCGAATTCGTTCCTGATCACGCCGCATCCGCTGGATCGCTTCAGCGTGCTCCCCGAGGAACTCGTGCTCGTTCGCAACGGCCGTTGCGAGGCTGGCAAGAACCCGAGCCATGCGGCGCTGGCCCACCGGACCCTTTACGAGGCGCATCCCGACGTGGGGTCGATCGCGAACGCCAATCCGGGGAACTGCCTGGCCTTCAGCGTGTGCAACCGCGCGATCGACACGAGGACGCTGCCGGAGAGCTACATCTTGCTGCGCGAGGTGTCGCTGCTGCCGTTCGAGACGACGTTCAGCAACATGGCGAAGATGGCGGCGACGCTCTCGCTGCGCCATCCCGCCGCCGTGCTCGCCAACAACGGCGTCCTCGTCGTCGGCGCCGATGTCGTCTCGGTCTTCGACAAGCTCGAAGTCCTCGACAGCACGGCCGAGACGATCTTGGGCACCCTGCCCATCGGCGGCTACGTCCCGATCGGCAAGGACGCCATCGCCGACATTGTCAAGGCGTTCAAGCTGCCTCGGTAGTTCAGGCTTCGAAGCGCAGGGCGTGCAGATCGACGGCGCCCTGGACGCATTCGACACGGATGCGCACCGGGCCGCGCGTGGCGATGCGGGCCGTCTTGAGCGCCGCGAAGGCGCCTGAGACGGCGAGCGTCTTCGCCTGCGATCCGTCTTCGAGCGAAACGCGGAGCGTTGCCGGCGCGGCGGCTTCGCCGCTGAGCACGACGACGAGGCCGTCCGCGACGTCGTCGACGCTGTAGAGCGCCCATTCGCCTTTTGCGATTTCGAGGCAGAGCTTTTCGAAGGCGGTGTCGAATCCGGGCCCGTGCTCGTAGACCATACCCCGTCTGGGCTTGATGCACATGCCCGTGGCGCCGCGATAGCGGTAGAGATTGCCGCGCGGGCGCAGGCCGCTGCAGGCGTCCGCGCCGAAGTCGAAGTCCGTGGCCATCACGGAGAAGGGAGCGCGGCGGTCGAGGGCGGCGACGAGGTCGTCGCGGCGGAGGCAGCGGTCCGCTTCGATGTTCTGGAGGTACTCGTCGAAGACGGCCTGCGCTTCGGCGTAGGTCGGGCGGGGTCCTCCCTTGCCGAAGGCGACGATTCGATCCCAGCCTTCGGGAACGCGGATTGAGAGCGGACAAGGGTTCTTGCCCATGCGCTTCCAGGTCCAGAAGTTAAAGCCCATGCCGAGTTTGACGGATGCGGGGAAGACGGCGGCGCACCATTCGATCGTGTTCTCGCCGCTTTCGCCGAGCCAGGCGGGGATGCCCAGACGGCGGGAGAGCGCAGCCCATTCATCGAATATCTCTTCGCCGGGGAGGTTGCCGTACCGGTGAAAGTGGATGATCGCGTTCGGGTCGAAGCGGGTGAGGAACGTGTCCGTGCGCGTGGACCAGTTGGCGCCCTCGATCGAGAAGGCGTGGCGCGAGTCGATCGCGCGAATTTCGGCGATGCAGTCCTCGTAGAAGCGAACGAGCTCGGGGTGGAGGTATTCGGTGTCCGGCTTGTTGGGTCGCGACGTGCGCAGCGGCTCGTTGAGCAGGTCGTAGGCGGCGACGATGTCGCGGGAACGATACCGTCGCGCGATCTCGCGCCAGAGGGCGAGGGCGGCCTCGCGGCTCTCGCGGTCGATGAAGAGCCGGGGGATGTCGTCGAGGCTGTCGTCGATATTCGAGCCGGTCTGGCCGCCGGGCGCTCCGTGGAGGTCGAGGACGGCGTAGAGGTTGAATTCCTCGCACCAGTCGAGGCAGCGGTCGATCAGCGCAAAGCCTTCCTCGTCGAACTGGAGGCCGGGTTCTTCGCGCAGGAGGATGCGCGCATTGATGGGGATGCGCACGGAGTTGAAGCCCATCTCGGCGACCAGCTCGATGTCGCGGCGCGCGACGTACGTATCGCGGAAGGTGCGCCAGAAGCGCGCGGCGTAGCCGCTCCCGCAGAGCGTTCGGATGGCCTCCTCGATGCGGCGCGGGCGGTCCCAGGCGCCGTGGAACTGCCACATGTAGCCTTCGGGCAGGAGCCAGTTGCCGAAGCCGACGCCGCGCAGGACGACCTCCTCGCCGATGGCGTTGACCAGTTTGCCGTCTTGAACGCGGAGGAGTCCGTTGACGCGGCTCCGGCTTGTGCGAATGTCCATGGTGTTTGTTTTCCGTTCGGATCCGACGAAGCTCGCGACAAAGCTTAGTCAGGGCGCCCGCGCCGAGGCGTGTCCGCCTTGCCGAGACCGGACGCCATGATGGCCCCGGCAATGCAGGCCCAGAAGACGATGGTGCAGAACATGAGCAGCCCGAGGGCCGTGGATTCGGTTCGGGGAATCTTCACGACGTCCATCATGAAGAGCAGCGCGTTCTCGCGCACGCCGGCGCCGCCCGGTGTCAGCGGGACTGCGGCGATTGTGTTGGCGAGCGGGGAGATGACGATGAGGTCTCCGAAGCGAATCGTCATGCCGATGGCGCGGCTGAGCAGGAAGTAGCAGCAGACGTCGGTGATGTGGTTCGTCAGCGAGAGCAGGAAGGTGGCGAAGGCCGCTGCGGGGTGGGTGAGGCAGACGCGGAACGTCTGCCAGATGTTGAGCATCACCTTGAGGAGCTTCGCGGCGAAGCGGTCCGGTTTCGGATTCAGGCGGTGGGAGAGCGCCTCCCAGTCGATTGCGGTCAGCAGCAGGATCACGACGGCGCTCGCGGCGCAAGCCCAGTAGATCGCGTGGCGGAAGGCGGTGAGGACGCGGCTCTCGGCGAAGAAGTCCTTGCGCACGATCGAGACGGCGGTGACGAAGCAGACCATGGCGACGAGGCCGATCAGGCGTTCGGCGGCGATGGAGGTGACTGCCTCGGTGCGGCGTCCGGGACACTTCATGGCGATCCAGGCGCCCTTGACGAAGTCGCCGCCGGTGGCGCCGGGGCCGATGACGTTGAAGAAGTGCCCGGTTGCGTAGAGCCGGAACGCCGCGCCAAACGTGATCGGCAGCCTGAGCGTGCGCAGAAGCACGTACCAGCGCGTCATGCCGCACATCAGCGAGACGCTGAAGAGACCGACGCCGGCGACGAGGAATCCAGGGCGGGTCAAGGCGGACTCGAAGGTGGCGAGCAGTTCGCGGATGTTGCCCGAGCGATAGATGAAGACGCCCATCAACGCCGCGGCCAACGCGATGGCGGCGACTGTGAGGACGATCCGCCGGAGAGGCGGCCTTCCGTGAATCGGTGTCGAGATTTCGTCCATAAGCCACTCGGGACTAGCGACTAGCCACTAGCGACTAGCGACTCCTTCAGGGCGCGGGGCGGGTTGCGACCAGGACGTTGTTCTTCCACGTCCCGTTGTGGCGGGAGCTGTCGGCGGCGATGTAGATGCCTTCGCCCGAGGCGAGGACCCCGTTCTTCCAGGTACCCGAGACACGGCCGCCGTTGGCGAAGACGAAGATGCCTTCGCCGTGGGGCACGTCGTTGCGCCAAGTTCCGGCAAGGCTGTCGCCGTTGGAGTACGAAAAGGTGCCGACACCGTGCTTCTTGCCGTGGCGCCATTCGCCTTCGTAGCGTTCGCGGTTCTGGCTGCAGATGACCCCGAAGCCGTGAAACTTGCCGCGATCCATTTCGCCCTGGTACACGGAGCCGTTGGGCAGCTTGATCGTGTTGGGGTCTTCGAGGAATCGGCGGTACTGCTCGGCGATGGCGAGACGTTCCTCCGCGGGCTTGTCCATGAGCGGAATGGGCGTCTCCCCCGTTGCAGGTTGTTCCACTGCGGCTGGGACCGAGGGCGCTGGCGCGGCGGCAGAGGCGGGCGTTGCGGGAGCGGGTGTGGGCGCGGGCGTGGGCGTGGCGGGAACGGGCAGGGGCGCGGGTACTGGCGCGGCGGGTGCGGAGGTCGCTTGTGCCGAGGCGGCCGGGGCGGGATCGAAGGCCGCGGCTGTGGCGGCGTCCTTGGCGATCTGGCTGGGCGTCTTGCCCTTGGCGTTCTTCGCGCCAGAATTGGCGCCGAGGGCGAGGAGAATCTGGACGGCGGCGGGCTTGCCGCCGGCGGCGGCGAGGTGGAGGGGCGTGTTGCCGTCCTGGTCCGGGGCGTCGAGTTTCGCGCCGGCGGTGACGAGATGGCGGGCGAGTTCGGGCTTGGGGCCGAGGACGGCGAAGTGCAGGGCGGTGAATCCCTTCTTCGTTTTCATCGCGACGTCCGCCTTGCTTTGGAGCAGGAAGCGGAGCGCGTCCTCGGAGCCCTTGTCGGCGGCCCAGTGGAGGGGCGTCGTGCAGTTGCCAACGGTCTGGGCGTTGGGGTTGGCGCCGGCGTCGAGGAGCCGGAAGACGATCTCGGGATCGTTGCGCTGCGCGGCGTAGTGGAGCGGCGTGATGCCTCCGGGGAGCGTGGCCCCGAGGGTTTTGGCCTTGTCTTCGGCAATCATCTTGGCGATGGCGTCGATGTCGCGGAGGTTGATCGCGGCGAAGATGTCTCCGGGGACGACTTCGGCGGCGTAGGCGGCCGAGGCGGCGAGAAAGAGGGCTGCGAGCGGGGCTGCGGTGCGTTTCATGTTCGTTTCCTGGGATGTGGGCGCGCGGCGGTTCACGGGCGCGGGCCCGAGGGGACGAGGATGCGGAGCTGGCCCTTGCGGACCGTGACGTCGATGGACTTGGGGGCGTCGTGGAGTTCGCCGTCGAGCTGGATCGGCTGAGCCTCGGCGCGGTCGATCCGGAGGGTTTTGAATCGGCGGAAGACGACGTTGGGGAGGTTGATGAGGCCGCGGTCGAAGACGTCGGCGATGTTGGCCAGCAGCACGGGCGCGTCCTGTTTGCGCGCGGCGACGAGTTCGAGGCGGCCGTCGCTGCCGTTGGCCTCGCGGTCGATGAGCGCGCCGCCGCCCCAGCCGCTGAGGTTGCCGATCGTCAGCAGGAGCGGGCGGTCGATGTCGATCGTCTCGGCGCCGTCGACGACGATGCGCACCGGGCGGGGCGTGTAGTCGAAGAACGCATAGACGCCGGCGAGGACGTAGGTGCCGACGCCCCGGATCGGCGACTGGTTGTAGGCCTTGACCATGGCTGCGTCCCACGCGACGCTGGCGCTGACGAGGAAGGGGCGTTCGTTGACGTAGCCGACGTCCATTTCGCGGATGGCGCCGCGAGCGAGCTGTTCGACGGCCTCGCCGCAGTTCATGGACTGGGCGAAGTGGCGCGCGAGGCCGTTGCCGCTGCCGATGGGGACGACGCCCATGCAGACGTCGCGCCCGATCAGCCGGGCGCCGATGCTGCTGACCGTGCCGTCGCCGCCGCAGACCACAATGCACTCCGCGCCATCGGCAATGGCGGCTTCGACCATTTGGAACGATTCCTCGGCGGAGCCGGGGAAGTACCAGGCCAAGTCGTCAGCGGCGTGCCGCCAGTGCTGCGAAAAGGCGTTCTGGACGCGTCGAAAGGGGAAGCCCGCGCCAGCCTTTCTGTTGTAGAGGACCCTGACCTTGCCGAATTTCATCGCGGCGTTTCGGAGTCCAGCCCAGCCTCGGCGACCTGCCGGACGATCCACGGGTAGAGCCGGGCGATGCCGTCGCGCAGTGTGAAGCGCGGCTTCCAGCCGGTGGCGTTGATGCGGGCGGTGCTGAAGTCTCGCGAGGCCACGCCGACAGGACCCTCGACGCAACGAATGGCGACGGGCTTGCCGGCGACCTCGGCAATCGTATCAACAAGCTGGCGCACGGTGACGTACTCTTGCGTGCCGATGTTGGCCGGTTCCGAAATGTCGGAACGCATGAGCTTGACGATGCCCTCCACCAGATCGTCGATGTAGATGAAGTTGCGGATCGCGGAGCCGTCTCCCCAGATGTCCACCGCGTCGCCGGGCCGCGCGAGCGCGACCTTGCGCGACAGCGCGGCCGGGGCTTTCTCCCGCCCTCCGCGCCAGGCGCCCTCGGGGCCGTAGCAGTTCTGGAAGCGGGCGATGCGCACGACCATGCCGGTCTTGCGCTCGTAGGCCTTGGCGAAGCGTTCGGCGTAGAGCTTCTCCCAGCCGTATTCGTTGTCCGGAAGGGCGGGATAGGCGTCGCCCTCGTCAAGTTGCGGGTCTCCGGGCTTCATGTCGCGATAGACGCAGACGGACGACGAGAAGAAGTAGCGCGGAACGCCGGCGGCCGCGGCGCAATGGACCATGTTGATGTTCACGAGGGCGCTGTTGCGCATGATCTCGCATTCGGCGTTGTGGATGAAGCCCATGCCGCCCATGTCGGCGGCGAGCTGGTAGACTTC
>CAYVJM010000091.1:0-8579 GCA_964451695.1 uncultured Lentisphaerales bacterium
TTTTACAAAGGACATCGCGGCGCTGAACCACAACGGCGTCGGGGCGACGAACGCGATCGTGAACATCCAACTGGCTGGCCACGGAGTCTGGGAGATCGAGGCTCCCAAGGAACTGCGGATCGGAACCGCGATCAAGAACGACGGCAACGCCTACTCGCTCACAAAAAAGGGCGACGGCATGTTGAGGTGCACCTTGTATGAAAGCAATTCGTACACCGGCAAGACCGTCATTGCCGAAGGCACGATGCGTCTTGAAGGATATAATACGCAGCTCAAAAGCAACGAGATCGTCGTAGGCGATGGCGTTCACACAGCAATGCTGGATGTCGCTTACGCTTCCCAGAACATTTTGGGCGTGCCGCAAGGCGCCATCGTCACCGTAAACACAAATGCCTTGTACAAGACAGACTCTCCCGCCGCCAAGAACACGTTTTATCCTGAGACGTATGTCATCAACGGAGGAACGCTGGACTTTGGAGGGAACACGGCTATCTTGTCGAATTCAGCGACGACACCGTGGGATAAAACAATCACCATGACCGGCGGAGAGATCATGAACGGAACGGTCGGGCTCACCTCTCCTTCGTCCGTCGATTATCAGATGGTCACCACCCACGCATCCGACCAGACGGCCACAATCTCCGCCGACCTGCAATTTGGCGGGGAGAGAATGAGCTTTTACATTGAAGACGGATCCGCTCCTGTCGACCTAGAGGTTTCAGGACGGATTCGCGGCAATTTCGGATTCACCAAGGCTGGACCGGGAACAATGGCGATGAGTTGGCCGACGGGAAGCGACATGTACCGCGTCAGAAAGCCCATCATCGTGAGCGGAGGCAACCTGTTGTTGGACGGAGGCAGCCTCCCGTCCGTGGGCAGCAACTCGGTGAATGTCGTCGCCGGAGGCACGCTTGGCGGGATAGGGTCCGTTTGCAGTCTGGACACCACATTCATCAATGGACACGTCACACTGGAAGGCGCGAGCGGCAACCACGCCATTCTCGCCCCGGGTACTGTCGACCGCAGCACCGGAGAATGGCTGTGCGGAACACTCTCGGTGGGTACAACGGCTGTAAGCAACAACGTCACATTCATCAACTATGCGACCTTGCGCTCGAAACTCGGACGAAACGGCACCAGCTCACGACTTGCCGTCGAGGGCGCCGTCAATCTGGCCAGTGCGCTGAATCAGGACACGCTTGACATCATCGCCCCGACGGCCAACGTTCCGAGCGGCGAACATGTCCTCGTCACGTTTTCCAACTTGCTCGCAGGCCGCTTCAACAGCGTTACGCTCAACGGCGGAGCGCTGCCGTCGAACTACACGCTGGAGTACCGCGATGCGGGCGACAATGCCGTGTCGGGCACGGCGAACATCGTTGGAAGTGGCAGCATCGTGCTGATCGTCCCGCCTCACGAAACCCTCATCATCGTCCGGTAAGAATTGGAAAACTGGAATGATGGATTGGTGGAATGATGGAATGATGTGGAAACAGAGACCAGCAATCGTGGGCAGAAAACCACCATTCGATTTTCGACCTGAGACCTGCGACTTGGGACTTGCAGTCGGAATAAACGGGAATGAGGGGCGGCAACCTCAAATCTCAGATTTTAAATCTGCAATCTTCAATCTACAATCTACAATCTACAATTCCCCGAACCCCGAACCCTGAACCCCGAACCCCGAACCCTATGCTCACAAAACATTCCTCAAAGTACCTCTCTTGGGCCTTGGGCTTCTGCCTGTTCGCCTTCACGGCGCCGATGGCGCTGGCCGACGGCGCCGTCATGCCCAAGGCACTGCTCGATCCCAAGCCCGAGGTGGCGCAGCGCCAGTTCGCCCCCAGCTTCGGCGCCGACGCGCAGGTCGTCGCCAAGGCCGATGCCTCGGGCTTCGACATGGTCATCAAGAAGGGCGACGCCCCATGGCCGGGCATCGTCGTCCAGCCCGCCGACGGCAAACCGTGGAACCTCGTCCTCTACGGACACGTGGAGGCCAAGGTGACGAACACCGGAGACGCGGAGGCCGCCATCAACTTGCGCGTCGACAACGCGGGTCCCTCCAGCGAGAACCGCTGGAACGCCGAGATGAAGAAGCTGACGCCGGGCCAGACCGCCGTCATCCGCGTCTACTTCGGATACTCCTACAACTTCCAGCGCGGCTTCAAGCTCGATCCCAAGGCCGTCACGCGCCTCATGTTCTTCTGCACGAAACCCGACCGCGACGTCTCGTTCCGCATCGAGGACGTCAAGGCCGCCGGCTGGGAGGGCGAACCCGTCGGAGCCAATCCCGACGAGGCCCGCATCAAGCCGCAAGGCGGCATGATCATGTCTGCCGGAAAGCCCGCCAAAGATGCCGTCCTCCTTCTGCCAAACGGCGGCGCGAAGGCCGCCTTCTCTTCCTCCGGCGCGTCCGTGCTCGTCGACTTCGCCGACGCCGGACAGAAGACCGCCGCGCAGCTCAAGCCCAAGGTTGGCGGATTCTGGGATCTGGGCGAGCACATGCGAATGGTGGTCCGCCTCCGCAACAACGGCACAACGCCTTGCGCTCCCGGCTTGTTCCTCGCCAGCATCGACGGCCCGACGAAAACCTGCACGCCCGATGCGCCGATCGCCCCGGGACGGGAGGCCTCCGTCATCATCCCGTTCGCGCCGGATCTCCCCTGGACGGCCCCGACCGACGCCGCCCAGACCGATCCCCTGACCGGCGGTCACTGGGATCGCATGCCCGGCACCGGCACGGCGTTCCGCAACCACAAGGTCCGCTCGCTGACCCTCCTGCCCGACGCCAAGGGAGGCGCGCAGTCGATTGAAATCCTTGGGATTCTCGCGGACCAGCCGCCCGCGCAGCTCCCGCCATGGCTTGGCAAGAGACCTCCGGTCGAGGGCAACTGGATCAAGACGCTAGACGAGAATTTCGACGGTCAGGTTCTGAACGACAAGATCTGGAGCGTCTACTGGTTCAACTGGTGGGACAAGCGGCAGCACTACAGCAAGGACAACGTCTTCCTCCGCAATGGCAGCCTCGTCATCCGCACGGAGAAGAAGACGGGGCTCCACAACGACGGCACGGCGGCTGGCATGCCGGGCGAAATCGGCAGCCCGGAAACTCCGTACGCCACGGGCTGGGCCGACACGTTCGGCAAGTGGACGCAGCGCTACGGCTACTTCGAATTCCGCGCGAAACTTCCCCGCGCGGCGCACATGTGGCCCGGAATCTGGATGATGCCGGACCGCGGTCTCGCGAAATTCCCCGACGGGCTTCCCAAGGTCAACTGGCAGGGCTTCAAGGGGCGCACCGACACCTTCAACGGCGGCATGGAGATCGACATCATGGAAGCCCAGTCCATCTGGGGCCCGCACCGGTTCAACATCGCCTGCCACTGGGACGGCTATTCCAAGGAGCACAAGAAGCTGGGCACCTCAGCGAACTACGTCGAGACCGATTCGGAAGGGTTCATCGTCGTCGGGATGCTCTGGCTACCGGGCTCGCTGAGCTTCTACGGAAACGGCAGGGAAATCTGGCGATGGGAGAGTCCGCGGATCACCGGCGAGCAGATGTACGTCCAGTTGCAGAACATGCTGGGCGGCTGGGAGTCCGATCCCCTCGACGACGCCCAGCTTCCCGCCGACTTCGAAATCGACTACATGCGCGTGTGGCAGCGCCGCGACCTTGCCACGTCGGCCGATGGTCCGAAGCCGAACAAGGGCGGCCTTGACGGCCGCCTGGCAGGCGACGCCAACTGACCCCGACAACAGGAACCGCGCCATGAACGTTGCCGCAATGACGCCGCGCGAACGCCTTTTCGCCGCCCTGCGGGGCGAGCCGACGGACCGCGTCCCCGTCTGGTTGCTCTTCCCCCACCACCCCATGCCGGGGATCTATGTCGACGTCCGCAACCACCCCCGCTACGCGCCGATCGCGAAGCTCGCGGAACGCTACGCGATCACCCTCGACCGGCGCGGGCTCCACATCCCCTGGTGGCGCGAGGACGTCGCCCACGCCTGCGAGATGCTGGAAGCGGGCGGCGACGTCGTCACGCGCCGCACGTGGACGTGGCAGGGTCTTCGCCTGTTCAGCGAAACCGGGATCCGCGATGGGGTCCGCGTCGACAAGAAGATGCTCGACACGCAGGAGGACTTCGCGATCCTCGCCCAGATGCCGGTCGAAACGGATCCGCGCCGAATCGCCGCGCAACTCGACGCCCAGCTCCCGAAGTACCTCGCTGAACGGGCCGAGTTCCCCATCGAACTCGGCGCCATGATGCTCGACCTAGGCGAGCCCGTCAACACGCTCTACCACGCCTCGAACCTCGAGGAGATGGCCGTCGCCTCGTTCTACGACGAGACGCGCGCCGCCATCGCCGCCTTCCTCGACCGCATGATGGAGCAGAAGCGCGTCGTCTATCAATACGCCCTGGACCGCCACCTCGCCGACGTCTTCTTCACCGTCGGCAGCGAACTCGCCGCGCCGCCCTTGGTCTCTCTCGACACCTTCCGAAGCTGGGTCGTCCCCTACGCCACCGCGCTCAACCGCCAGATCCACGCGGGCGGCGCCTTCGTGATCCAGCACTTCCACGGCTTCATCCGCCACCTTCTCCCCGACTTCGCCGCCATGGGCGCCGATGCCATCCACACCATCGAGGCGCCCCCGTCGGCAACTGCACGATGGACCAGGCCTACCAGGCGCTGGGCGGCAAGACGACCCTGATCGGCAACATCCAGTACGACGAGTTCCGCCACCTCACCGCAGAGGCGATGCGCCAGGCGGTCCTCGACCTCCTCGACGAGGTGGCCGGTCGCCGCTTCATCCTCTCGCCGACCGCCGGCCCCTACGACCCGGACGTCTCGGACCGCTTCCTCGACAACTACGCGACGATGCTGGAGACGGCCTGGAACGCACGCCCACGACGGTGACTCGCCACCGCCCCCACAATAAACCGAACGCGACTTCCGTTTAGACGTCATCACAACACCCAGCGGCCCGGTCGGGCCCAAGAGCGGCAAACGGTCAAACGAGGAGCATACTCCATGAAGAAGATTGGCATGATGACGGCGATGATGGTGGGCTGCCTCTGCGTGGGCGCGGCGATGGCCGAGTCCGAGCAGAAGGAGCCGGGTTCCAAGGGTCCCCGCATGGAACGGCGGGAGAAGCGCGACGGCGAAGGCAAGCGTCCCGAAATGGACGCCACCCGCTTCGGCGGCAAGGTCGTCGCCAAGGACGGCGCCAAGGTCACGGTGAAAAACCTCCGCGCCGAGAAGGAAATGACCTTCACGGCCAAGAGCGACAAGGCCAAGACGATGCTTGAAGGCGTCGCCGTCGGCGATTTCGTCGGCATCCGCTGGGAGAAGTCCGAGGGCGGCCCCGTCCTCGTGGCCATCCACAAGCGGGGAGCTCCCCCCGAAGGCGCCCCCGGCGAAGCCCGCATGCGCAAGGGCGAAGGCCCCAAGGACAAGCCCGCCGTTGAAGGCCAGGGCAAGGGCGAGGGCAAACAGGAGGGCAAAGACAAGCGTCCCGAAATGGACGGAGATCACTTCGGCGGCAAGGTCGTCGCCAAGGACGGCCCCAAGGTCACGGTGAAAAACCCCCGCGCCGAAAAGGAAATGACCTTCACCGCGAAGAGCGACAAGGCCAAGGAGATGCTCGAGGGCGTTGCGGTCGGCGATTTCGTCGGCGTGCGCTGGGCCAAGTCTGAGGAAGGCCCCGTCCTCGAAGGCATCCGCAAGTTCGACGGCCCGCCCCGCGAAGGCGCCCCCGGCGAAGCCCGCATGCGCAAGGGCGAAGGCCCCAAGGACAAGCCCGCCGTTGAAGGCCAGGGCAAGGGCGAGGGCAAGGCCGAAGGCTGCTGCGAAGGCTGCAAAAAAGACAAGGCCGACTAGCGCCTTGCAATCAATCCCCGACCCCACTCCGCGCGGGGCGTTCCCTTGGAACGCCCCGCGCTTTTTGTGTCCGTGATGATATCCCTTGCCCCGCCAGCACCTTTGTGCCAGACTTAGGCTGATCCAGGCGGATGTCATTGCGGAATGCAGAACACAATGAAACATGAGGAGGTAGAATGATCGGGTACTGTGGACTTGACTGCGGGCAATGCGAGGCTTTCATTGCCACCCAGAACGATGACAACGCGCTCCGCGCCAAAGTCGCGGAAAAATGGGCCAAGCTCAACAACGCACCGATTCGACCGGAGCATATCAACTGCACAGGCTGTCATTCGGCGGGCGTCAGGACCTATTACTGCGATCATCTGTGCGCGATCAGAAAATGCGCGGCGGAGAAACACGTCGGCACCTGTGCGGACTGTTCCGATTATCCTTGCGCTTCCCTCGATGCGATTTTCCGGTCGGCCCCGCAAGCCAAGGAGACACTTGACAAGCTGATGAAGAAAGAGGACGCCTAATCCAATGAGATTACCAGCCTGTCAGATCCTCTGGATGCAAGCGATATCGGTCTGCGTTGTCCTTTCTGTGATCGCTGTCTTGGTTGTGTCGAAAATTCTGAAGAAATCTGTCTGGCGTGCCGCATGGTCCGCTTCGCTGGGCGTATTCGGTCTAGTGACGTGCCTCTTCTGGACGCGGGTCGCAGTCTATTCTGGGCAGCCGGCTCCTGGCGATACAGCGATTGGCTTCCCAATCGTGTATGCCTATGGCCAAAGCGACGCAGGACTAGGCCCTTTCTATATCGAGCGACTTCTGCTCGACTTGATCGCCGGCCTTGTCATCGGAGGACTGCTCATTGCCATTGTCAACCGATTGCGACAAGGAAAGGCCCAACCATCAATGCGTGCGTACGGCTCGCCTGAGGCGGGCTCGCCATCCGATTAGGCGTGACGTTCTACCCGGAGAGGCCATGTGAAGTGGATTTCTGATCTTGATGGCCCTGTTGTTCTGTGGCCAGGCACATGGCTATATCGTCCACCTTGACGGTATGCCGAGATTTACACTGCGCTCGCCGACAGCAGACTGGTCGTGCTCTGCAAGCCCGTCTCTGGCGCCTCGGCGAATTGAGCCTGGCTCTCGGTGTTCACCCCTCCAAGCCCCGCTCCTCCAGCCTCTCCCACCGCAGCCGCTGCTTCTCCAAGCCCGGCTCGGCGGCGATGGGGACGACGTGGCGCTCGTCGTTGTCTATCTCAACCATGAACCCCATGAAACTTCATGAAATCAGACCACGTGCAAAACTTCTCGGAATTGAGGCACCGAACCGCAATCCACATGTCGAGGGAACTGCGCTTTTCATGAAGGTTCATGTGTTTCATGGTCTTATCGCTTATCGCCCTTCACACGGCTCATCGCTGTCAAGTCCTGGCGCAGTTTTCACGAATAATCATTGCCACGATTTTCCGGCGCATTTTTCTCGACTTCATAGGATTCTGGAGGACTTCTGCGACAAAATCCGTCTGCTCGGCCTGCAGAACCGCATCGTCGATCCGCGTTTTCGGGACGCGGGATATCGAACCGAACAGAACTACGTCGGGGAGACCGTCGGTCCGCAGAAGGAGAAGGTTCATCTCGTCAGCCCGAAACCCGAAGACCTGGAAAGGATGATGGAAGGACTGGTCGCCGCCCACAAGCGGATGGAAACGGGCGACGTGCCCGCCGTGATCCATGCCGCCGCCGTGGCGTACGGGCATGTCTTTCTGCACCCTTTCGAGGACGGGAACGGTCGCATCCACCGGTTCTTGATCCACAACATCCTGGCCCGGCGCGGATTCACCCCCGCAGGACTCATCTTCCCCGTGTCCGCCGCCATGCTGAAGAACCCCGGCGACTACGACGAATCGCTGGAGTCGTTCTCCCGCCCGCTGATGACGCTCGTGGAGTATTCGATGGACGAGCAAGGACGGATGAGCGTGCAGGGCAACACGGCCCACTGGTACCGGTTCATCGACATGACGCCGCAGGCGGAATCCTTGTTCAGGTTTGTCGAGCAGACCATCGACGCCGAACTGATTGACGAACTGGCATTCCAGGCGAACTATGACCAGACCAAGAAGGCCATCCAGGAGATCGTCGACATGCCGGATCGCAAGATCGATCTCTTCGTCCAGGCGTGCCTGCAGAACAACGGCCGGCTCTCCGCGCGCAAACGCGCCAGCCACTTCGACGTTCTGTCGGACGAGGAAGTGGCGCAAATGGAGAATGCCGTCCGTGCCGCCTACGGCATGACCATCGAAACGTCAATTCGCTGACGCGCGGCGCGAAATCTCAATGTTGGACATGAGAACGATGGAGAAGAACAAGCTACAGTGGTGGGTGCCAATGTCGTATCAGGCAGAGCAAGCGAGACGAGAGTTGTCCGAGATATTCTCTCCCGCTGCCATAGGGCGGATCCTACTTGCAACACTTGCGATCTTTGCCATGGCCGCCTACCTCTTGCCGAAGAGGATCCCAGAACTGGAGTTTGACTGGATGTCGGCATTCGTCAAGTGCATGGGCGTCCTTGTCCTCATTCTGGCCGTGGGCTCCGCGATGACCTTCATTTCCCCCATCGTGAGCCTTTTGCCTTTTGCCTTTTGCACCTTGAAAAGACGGGTGTGTGTCAGGAAAGTGACAGGTGAATCGGATTTCGCTTGCGCAGCGCA
>CAYVJM010000092.1:0-8472 GCA_964451695.1 uncultured Lentisphaerales bacterium
CTGCAACCTTCTGATCCGTAGTCAGATGCTCTATCCAATTGGGCGACAGGCACGCAGTGTGAAACGATGCTCGCTTCAGTCTCCTCCGAGCCCCCGGTTGTTCGCACTTCCGCTTGCTCATCGAAAACCGTGTCAATCTATCACAACCGCCCCTGCGAATGCAATAGGAAAATTTCGCGAACCGCCGCGTACGCCTGCTTCGGCCGGCGGTAGGCGTCGAGGAGTCCGGCGAGGTTCAATCCGAAGGGCTTCGTGCGCACGGCGCCCGCGTTCACATACGACCGCGTGTCGAACATCTGCCAGAGCGCGATGCCCGCGAATCGCGGGTTGCCCAGCACCACGCGGCACGCCTCCGCGAAGAAGTCCGCCTGGAATTCCTCCGTCCATTGCGCTCGCCCCGCGTCGTGCGCCCCGGAGATGCCGCACGCCCCGATTTCGCTCATGATCAGCGGCTTGGCCTCGCGCCCGCCCGTCGACGCCCATGCCACGAACGCCTCGATCTTCGGTCGCACGAGGTCGTGGCAGCCACGATTCCAGTCGCAGTCGATCCAGCCGGGGTACATGTTGACGGCCATCACGTCGGCGACGTCGAAGCAGATCTCCCGCTCGCCCCGGTTCGATGCGAAGGTCACGAGCCGCGACGCATCTTCGGACCGGATCGCCGCCGCGATCGCCCGGTACAGCGTCTGCATCCCCGCCGTGTCCGAGGCGGCCTCGTTCATGAATCCCCAGAAGATAATCGCGGGATGGTTGAGGTCGCGCCGCACCATCGCCGCCGTGTCCGCCACCGCCGCGCGGCGCAGGACGGGGTTCAGCGCGTCCGCCTCCGGATTTCCCCACCCGAGGCTTTCCTCCCAGACGAGCACGCCGACCTCGTCGCAGAGGTCGAGGAAGATCGGATCCTGCGTGTAGTGGACGCAGCGCACGAAGTTCGCGCCCAGGCGCTTGACATGCATGAGATCGTCGAACGCGATCTGCGGATTCGCCACCGGTCCCAGCTCGGGATGGCTCTCGTGGCGGTTCACGCCCCGAAGCTTGATCGGCGCGCCGTTGAGCAGGATCTCCTGCCCGCGCGTCGCAATCGTGCGGATGCCGAAGCGCTCGACGACGGCGTCGCCGCCGGCCGCCACTTCGACCACGTGCAGGGCCGGGCTCTCCGGCGTCCAGACCTTGAAGCCCGGCACCTTGAGCGCCACGGTCGCGACGCCGCCACGGACGGCCAGCTCGCGCGTCTTGGGTGCGCGGCCGTCGAAGGCGATCGCGAACGCGGCCCGGCCGTCGCGGAAGCCGGCCGTGCGGATCGCGAGGCGCACGCGCCCCGTGGCGGGGTCCAGCGTCGTGACCGCGACGCGCTCGATGCGCTTCGCGGGAAGCGCGCGCAGCACGACGTTGCGGTAGATGCCGCCGAAGGGGTAGAAGTCCGCATAGGCGTGCATGAGCGTCGGATGCTCCGCCGTGAAGCGGTTGTCCACGACGATCGTCAGCTCATGCTCGCCCGCGCCGGTCTCGAAGTCGAAGGCGTAGGGGGTCCAGGGGCCCGTGCAGACGCCCAGGAGCGCGCCGTCCCAGAAGACGCGGCCGTAGAGGCCGAGGCCGCCGATCTCGAGGCGCATCCGCCCGCCCGTGCAACGGACTGCGCGGCGGTACGCCGCCACGCCGCGCGCGTTGAGGCGCACGGGTGAAATGTCGAACACGCCGGGGACGGGGGCGTGCTCGTCGCAGTCCAGCTTGGCGGGTTTCACGGCGTCGGCGTCGCAGTCGCCGAGCCATTTGAACGACCAGATCCCGTCGAGGACCTGGGTGGCGCGCCGGGGAAAGAGGGGATAGGGCAGGTTCATTTCGGGAGCCTCCTAGGGAGGAGTGCGTGATTGCGTGATTGCGTGATTGCGTGAGGGGCTAGGGACTAGCGGCTAGGGGCTAGTTTTGATAGGTCGTAATCGTAATCATCGTCCCTAGTCCCTAGTCCCTAGCACCTAGTCCCTAGTACCTAGCCCCTGTACCTAGCCCCTCGTCTTCATTTGCCGCCGCCGCGATGGGTCGTAGAGGTTGAGCGCGCCGTAGTCCACGCCGGAGAGTTCGACGACGTCCTCGAAGTAGCGCCAATTGCCGAATTCCTCGGGGTAGTGGAGATCCATCGAGAAGGCCACGACCATGCCGCGGTCGGCGGCGCCGCGCAGCAGGGCGACGTCGTCCTGCAACTGCGGATAGTGCGCGTTGATTTCGATGCCCATCTCCGCGCGGCGGAGCCGGTCGAGGGTTTCGTCGAGCAGTTCCCGGGGCAGCGGCTTCTCGGGCGACGAATGCGCGCGCAGGTGTCGCACGGGATGGCCGACGATGTCGGCGGGGAGCTGGATCATCCGGTCGATCTGCTCGAAGTGGCGCTCGACCCACTTCGCGGGGTCGCCGGGGTTGTGGTGGATCGAGGCGATCACGATGTCCATCGCGGCGAAGGCGGACGCGGGGACGGCCAGCCGCCCCGCGCGGTCCGCTTCGATCTCCATGCCCTGGAAGAAGCGGACGCCGTCTCGGAAGGTCCGTCCGAACGCCCGGTACGCTTCGATGCGGGCCGCCGTGGCGCCCGACGCCTCATGGTGTTCGAGAATGGCGCGGTCGTCGTACCAGACGTGCGGCCAGCTCCGCGCGGAGTCGGGGATCGCGATGGAGAACGCATGGTCCGTTATCGCGAAGCATTCCCAGACGCCGGGCTGGAGGTCGAACGCCGCGCGGTAGCGGTCGATGGAGAGGCCCGGGGTCGGGCAGAACGAGAAGCGCGGATGGGCGCCCGTGTGGTTGTGCCAGCTCGACCAGGGATGCGAAGGTTTGCGGTCCGGCCTGAAGCTCGTGTAGAGGCAGTCCTGAAGGCTCACTGGGCGGCGCCTCCCATCTCGGCGAGGAACGCGGCGGCGTAGGCGAAGCAGGCTTCTGCCTGTGGCAGGGAGAACGATTCGTTGGGCGCGTGGATGCGATCCTGCTCGAGCCCGAAGCCCACGAGCAGCGGTTCCGCGCCGGAGGCGGCCGCCAGCGCGCCCACGACATGGATCGAGCCGCCCGTGTAGAGCACCGCGCAGCCGCGCGGGTCGAGTCGGTCGAGGACGCGCCGAGCCCGGGCGACCGCGGGGGCGTTGAGCGAGACGCGCAGCGCCTCCGCGCCGGGTTCGACGTAGGGCGTTTCGAGGCGCATGCCGCGCTTGACGCGCGATTCGACGTGGCGGCGGATCGCGGCGAGGCACGTGGCGGGCGTCTGCCCCGGCACAGTGCGCATCGAGAGCTTGACCTCCGCCCACGCCGGGATGATCGTCTTGCCGCCTTCGCCCGCGTAGCCGCTGTGGAAGCCGTTGACCTCGATGGTCGGCAGCAGCCGGCCGCGGATCTGCGGCGCGATCCCGTGCGTCCCGCCCACCGGCGGCACGCCCGTCTCGCGCACGTACGACGCTTCGTCTGCCGGTTCCTCCATCGCGATCGCGATCGCCTCGGGCGTTGGCGCGCGCATGCCTTCGAGCAGCCCTTCGACGGCGATGGAGCCGTCCGCGTGGAACATGGACGCCACGATGCGCGCCAGTTCGATCGCCGGGTTCGGCGCCATGCCGCCGTGCTGGCCGGAGTGCAGATCGTGGTCCGGCCCATGGAGGCGGAAGGTGATGCTGCTCACGCCGCGCAACCCAGCCGTGATCGCCGGGCGCCCGTCCGGCATCATCGAGGTGTCCGCGACCATCAGCGCGTCGGCGCGGAAGCGCTTGGGATCGGATTCGACGATCCGGGTGAGCGAGGCGGAGCCGCACTCCTCCTGCCCCTCCAGCACGAGCAGGAGGTTCGGCATGGCCGCGCCCGTCTCGATGGCGGCGCGCACGCCCTGGAGCATCCACCAGACCTGGCCCTTGTCGTCCTGCGCGCCGCGCGCGTAGACGCGGTCGCCGCGTTGGGTCGGCGTCCAGGGATCGGACTCCCACAGGTCGAGGGGATCGGCGGGCTGCACGTCGTAGTGGCCGTAGATCATGACGGTCTTCGCGGCAGGGTCTGGACTCCGCCGCGTCGCGTAGACGACGGGCGGCACGTCGGGGGCGCCGAGGAACTCGACCTGGAAGCCGAGGGGCGCGAGCCAGTCGCGCAGCCACGCCGCGCAGGCCGTGCAGTCGGCCAAGTGCGCGGGATCCGTCCCCACCGAGGGGAAGCGGAGGAAGTCGAACCAGCCGGCGAGGGCCGCCGTCCGGTTGTTTTCAAGCCAGGATTTCGCCTTGTCCATGGATCAGGATCTTCCTTTCGCGTAGTCGTGGATCGTCCCGAGGCCGAAGAGGGTCAGGTCGGGTTCGATGATGCAGGGGATGCCGAGGCCCTCGAGCGCCCACGCGGCGTAGCCGCCGGTTGCGCAGAGCACGGTCTCGGGTCCGGTGAAGCCGCGGACGTAGTCGGCGATTTCGCGGACCATGCCGCGGTGGCCAAGCTTGGCGCCGAGCTTCATCGCGTTCTCCGTCGAATCGCCGCGGGCGGGCATGTCGCCGCCGAGGTCGACCTGCGGGAGCTGCGCCGTCTTCTCGTGCAGATAGCCGGTCATCAGCGGAAGTCCAGGCGCGATGATGCCGCCGATGTAGCGGCCGGACTTGTCCACGACGTCGAAGGTGAGCGCGGTGCCGAAGTCGGCCACCATCACGGGCGCGCCGTGGCGCACGACGGCGCCTGCGGCGTCTGCGAGGCGGTCCGCGCCGATCTGCTCGGGGCGCGGATAGTCGATGCCCACCGGCATCGGCGTGCGGCAGGTGAGGATTTCCAGCTCGATGCCGAAGAGGCGCTTCAGCATCCACCTCCACGTGGCGTTGGCGGACGGTACGACGGAGGCGAGGATGGCCGAGTCCGCGGTCTGCGCCCCGGCGGCGATCAGCGCCCGCTCGACGGCGACGGGGTCCTTGATGCCGCCGTTGATCGCGGCGATGGCGGAGACGCGGCCGCCCT
The DNA here is from genome assembly GCA_964451695.1 of uncultured Lentisphaerales bacterium. Classification (GTDB taxonomy): domain Bacteria; phylum Verrucomicrobiota; class Kiritimatiellia; order RFP12; family UBA3636; genus JAAZAI01. The sequence goes on from CAYVJM010000092.1 coordinate 4,945, forward strand.
CCCAGCGTCCAATGCTGGTCGAGGTGTTGCCGGTGTCGATGACGATGCAGGCCATGCTAGTTCCCTCCTGCGGCTGCGGTACCCGCGGTCGGCGGAGCGGCGGCGAGCCGCGTCTCGCGTTCGCGCGAGATGAAGACGAAGTCCGACGTGCTTCTCGCCTGCGGGTCTTTCGTGCGATAGGCGTCCACGAGACCGCCGCCATCCACCTGGTCGAGTCCCACGCTGTGGAGCCGCCAGCCATCGCCGTCGAGCGCGTAGCCGAGGCGGCCCGCGCCGTCCTTTGAAAACGGATCGGCGAGATCCCCCGCCTCCAGCAGGCCGTCGTCAAGCAGCGCGCCAAGCGTCGCCGGCCATGCGCCTTCGGCCGCGCGGTGGAACTGGAGGGCGGCGACGATGCGCGCCGCGCGAAGTTCGAGCAGCAGACCCGGGCCTGCGGCATGGCCGAGGGCGGCGTTCTTCAGGTAGGCCGAGGCGACCGCGGCGCCGATGGGATCGCGGGTCCAGGGTGGACGCGACTTGCCGGTGCACCAAGGCGGGAGCCCGGCGGTCAGACCGTCCGGCGCGTATGGCGCGGCGGCGTTTTGGACGAGGCGGGAGAGGAGGGCGTCCAGATTCGTCTGCGTGCCGGCCTCGGTGCCCCCCAGGCTTCTCACGATGAAGGCGCTTTTTCCCGGGATCCGGCGGCCGGCTTCAGCGGGTGGCGGATTCGTTCCGGACATCTGTGCGTACATCGTGGAGACGGACTGGCGGATCGCGATCCAGTCGGCGCGGACGGCGTCGTCGAGGGCGCCGACCGCGGGTTCGAGCGCGCGGACGCGGGCGATGTGGGACGTGCAGGCCGCGCGGTCGTTCCAGGCGGAGGGCGCCATGATGGAATCCCGGACGACGAGCATCGCGTTGTTGATGCCGGCGGCGCGGCCGAGCAGTCCGGCCCCGCGGGTGAGCTTGACGGCACCGGCGAGCAGATCGAGGCGGATCTGGGCGGCGACGGGGTTCGTCGGCGCCGCCTGCACGAGGGCCGCGGCCTCGTAGCAGCCCAGCAGCGTGATTTCGGCGCTGCGTCCGGCGAAGGCGTTGTACGCCACCGATCCGGCTGCAGGGTCGAGGCCGTCGCAGGACGCCCACAGCGCGGCGAACGCCTCGCGTGCCGGCGCGCTGTCGCGGAGCCGGGCATCGATCCGCGGGTAGGCCCGGTGGGTGGCGAATCCGTAAGTCTGGTACGCCTGGTACTCGGCCACGAGATCGGCGGGGGGCGGCGACAGCGCCTCGACGATCGCGGCGGCGTCATCCGGCGAGGCCAGTCGCCCTGCGGGCGGGCGCCCGCCGGCGGGATCGAACACGACGTCCGGCGCGGCGGCCGGCCAGGCGGCGCGGTCGGCGGCGCGCAGCGTCAGGAAACGGGCGACGCCCAGAGCCAGCAGAATGGCGACCGCGATCCACGCGATCTTCTTCCTTCTCGATGCCTTGGCCGTGTCCTTGCTCCGCATGTTCTCCGGCCTCCGTTGGTCTAGCCGATCGCCGTGGTGCGAGCCACGGCGTTTGAGAGAGGCAGCCACGCGAGCACCTTCTGGATCTGCGCGTCCCAGACGTCCCAGGAATGGCCGCCGGGACCTTCCGAATAGTCCACCGGAAGCCCCAGCTTCTTGGAGAACGCTCGGAACTTGGCGTTGTCCTCGTAGAGAAAGTCCTCGGTGCCGCAGAATTGGAAGAGCTTCGGCCACTGCGCCTTCGGCGTTCCGGCGACGAGATGTTCGGCGGCCGCGAGCACGTTGTCCGGCGGGTCGACGACGTCTTTGCCGAAGACGTCCGGGAAGAAGTCCTCGTTTCTCGCCCAGGCTCCCGCGATGTCCAGCACGCCGGATAGCGAGGCTCCAGCCGCGTACCGTTCCGGGAGATTGATCGCGATTTTGAACGCGCCGTACCCGCCCATCGAGAGCCCCGCCACGAAACGATCCTCGCGGCGGTTCGAAAGCGGGAAGAACGATTCCATCAACCGTGGCAGCTCCGCGGTCATGTAGGTGAAGTACGGGCGGCCGTGCTTCATGTCCGTGTAGAAGGAACGATGGGCGTTGGGCATGACGATGGCGAGGTAGTACGCCGAGGCGTAGCGCTCGATGGAAGTCCGCCGCTGCCAGATCGTGTGGTCGTCGGAAAGCCCGTGCAGGAGATAGAGCGCGGGGAGCTTGCGGGGGGGATCCGGCCGTTCCGGAAGGATCACGTCCGCGCTGGACTGCATGCCGAGGACGTCGGAGTAGAAATTCGCGTGGAACAGAGCCATCTGGGAGCCTTTCGTTCGAGTCGTTGCGGACTACTTCGCGCGCCCCGTCATGCGCGGCAGGCCTTCGAGGAGGGTGGAGGTTTTCGGGATGGTTCCGGTGCGGCAGCCTTGCCGTAGCCGGGCGTGGAGGGTCTTGAGCATGGCGGATGATGCCTGGGGGAGGGGAGTGGCGGCTACCAGAACTGCCAGTTTCCGGTGGCCAGGACGTAGATGCCGAGAAGGAGGTTGGTGACGACGTGGGCGATGGCGACCGCCCAGATGTCGCGCGTGCGGATGTAGAACCAGCCGTAGGCGAGACCGGCGACAATGCCGACCGCCCACTCGGCGTGTTCGAAGCCGAACACCGCGGCCACGATCAGGAACGAGGGGATGTGCAGCTCGCCGATGTCGATGTCCAGGAAGTCCGGCGTGCGCGCGGTGCGCAGGAGATAGCCGCGCCAGAAGAACTCCTCGATCACGGCGATGACGAACGCGGAGCCAACCAAGCGCACGAGCGAGAGCGTCCAGCCGCAGACGGCCGGGGCGTAGGGCGTGTATTCGAGCGGCTTGCGCAACTCCCCGAAGGGCATCACGCACCACGTCTCGTAGGCCGTGGCCAGACCCGGCAGCAGACTCTTGAAGGCGACGGATTCGAACACCGTCCAGAGCGCGAACACGGCTGCGCCGAGGCCCAGAGCGGGGAGGATGTTGCGGCGGACGAGCGGCCCGTAGAACTTCCAGGGCCGCAGGACGAGGAAGACGAACGTGCAGAGGACGGTGCGCACCGCATAGAGCGAGCCGTCGGTGACGAGGTTCAGGGAGCCGATCTCGTCGGTGGCGCTCGTGGCGCTCAGGTGCATCATCTGGGCGAGCACCAGGATGCCGATCCACAAAAAGAACGGCGCCGCGTGGCGGATCGCCGCGCGCGTCATCATCTTGGCTTTGGGGCTGTTCTTCGGCGCCGGGGCGCCGACCGCAGTCCGTGCTGTCTCCTGTTCGTCCATGCGGCGGGGAATGGTAGCACAGACCGCCTCGCCCCTTCAACGCCGATTTCGGCGGGGCGCTCGGCGCGCCTTCCGCTGCGGGCGCGCCCTTTGCGCCTTTCGCGGCGCGCCAACGCCGTGCGTCTGCCGGTCATCCGCGCCCACTCCCGCTCGCGCCGCACGGCCCCCCGAAGACCCCGTCGCGGCCGGAAAGGCGCTGGAAAACCGCGACCCCTTCCTCGAGCTGCACTTCTCCAGTCCGTTCTGGCAGGTGCGCGAATGGGTGGG
>CAYVJM010000093.1:0-8445 GCA_964451695.1 uncultured Lentisphaerales bacterium
GTGAGCGCGCTCGACGACGACGCGCTCAGCGACATCCGGCTGAAGTACATCGGCTTCATCTTCCAGAGCTTCAACCTCATCCCCCAGCTCACCGTGGCCGAGAACATCGAACTGCCCCTCTACTACCAGGGGGCCGACTCCGCCGCCAGCGCCGCTGCCGCCCGGCGCTTCGCCGGGATCGTCGGCCTCGAGTCGCGCCTCAACCACAAGCCCTCCGAGCTCTCCGGCGGCCAGCAGCAGCGCGTCGCCATCGCCCGCGCCATGGCCACCGACCCCGTCCTGCTGCTCGCGGACGAGCCGACCGGCAACCTCGACAGCAAGACGAGCCTCGAGATCATGGCTCTCCTCGCCGAGATGAACCGAGGCGGCAAGACGATCATCATGGTCACCCACGAGCCGGACATCGCCGCGCACGCGACGCACCGGATGATCATGAAGGACGGGCACATCGACCGCGTGGAGTGATGCCATGACCTTCAACACAACCCGCCTTCGGCGCGACTTCAAGCTGGGCATCAAGAACCTGCTCCTCCACAAGCTGCGCTCCCTGCTCACCATGCTGGGCCTCGTCTTCGGCGTGGGCAGCGTCATCGCCATGCTCGCCATCGGCGAGGGCGCCAGCGAAGAGGCCATGGCGCAGATCCGCAAGCTCGGCAGCCGCAACATCATCATCACCTCCCAGAAGCCCTCCGAGGAGAGCTCGGCCGCCCAGAGCAACGTCCGCGTCAGCATCTACGGTCTCCTCTACCAGGACCTCGCCCGGATCGCCGAGACGATCCCCACCGTCGTCGCCTCCGTCCCCGTGAAGTCGCTTCAGCAGGAGGCCCGCCTCGGCCAGCGCCAACTCGACTTGCGCATTGTCGGCACCTCCGAACGCTGGTTCGAACTCGTCGAGCGCGACGTGATCGCCGGCCGTGTCATGAACGCGCGGGACGTCGAAACCGCCGCCGCAGTCGCCGTGCTCACCGAATTCGGGGCGCGCCGACTCCTCGCCACCGAGGCCGCGATCGGCCGCCAGATCCGCATCGGCGGCAACGCCTACGAGATCATCGGCATCGTCAAGAGCGAGGACGCCAACGCCGGCGGCATGCAGACGCCCGATCGTCAGACGGACGCGTACATTCCGCTGGCGACGGCCCGGCAGCACTTCGGCGACGTCCTCTTCCAGAACCGCCAGGGCTCGTTCATCCGCGAGATGGTCGAGCTGCACCAGCTCATCGTCAGCGTCGACGCGGAGGCGGATGTGGAACGGACCGCCGCCGCCATCGAGCGCGTGCTCACGCTCTTCCACAAGAAGCAGGACTACGCGATCAGCGTCCCCCTCGCGCTGCTGCGGCAGGCCGAGGCCACGCGGCGGACGTTCGCCATCGTGCTGGGCTCGATCGCGGGCATCAGCCTGCTCGTGGGCGGCATCGGCATCATGAACATCATGCTCGCCACCGTCACCGAGCGCACGCGCGAAATCGGCATCCGCCGCGCCATCGGCGCCCGCCGCACCCAGATCGTCGCGCAGTTCCTCATCGAGACGCTCGTGCTCTCGCTGGGCGGCGGCATCATCGGCATCGGCGTCGGCCTCTTCATCCCGTGGCTCGTCACGGCCTTCGCCAAGATGCCAACCGTCGTGACGCCCCACAGCATCGTCCTTTCCCTGGGCATCAGCGTCTCCGTCGGCATCGTCTTCGGCATCTACCCGGCGATGCGCGCCTCCCGACTCGACCCGATCGTGGCGCTGAGACACGAGTAGACCGCGGACGAAGCGGGGAGGCGACCATGGCAAACCCGGAAAGACGGTTTTTCAACGCAGCGGCATGCGGGGACTGCGGCCGGCCCGGCGAGGAGTTTTCCCGTTGCCCGTGGTGCGGGGCGCGAATCCCGATCCACGGCGGCACCGTCACCCGGCTGCTCGCCCTCGTCCTGGCCTGCGCCCTGCCGCTCGCCACTCTGCCCCGTGGCGGCGGCGCCGTCTTCGCCGCCGCCGCACTCTCGGCGCTGGCGCTGGCCCTTCCGCGGCGCGCCCGTCGCCACCTGCCCGCGATGGCCGCCGCCGCCGTGGCGGCGTGCGCACTCCGCCACCTGCTGCCCGGCGAGGCGGATGCGCTGGGCGTCGCGCTGCGGCGCCATCTGCGGTGGTTCGTTCCGGCCGCGGCGCTGGCTGCCGCCGCCGCGGGCGCGGCGCGTCTGCCACCGATCCCCGCGCCGCGTCTTGCAGGCCGGATCGGTCAAGTGCTCAAAACCCCTGCTGTTCTTGCGCTCGCTGCGATCGCGGCTTCAGTGGCGGCCTGCGCGCCGCCTTCCCCCGCCACGTGCGCGGCGGCGGCGCTCTGCGCCGCCGCGGTTCCGGTCTTCGCGCGGTCGGCATCCGCGCTGTTCGCGGCGGTCATCGTTTTCGCGTTCGTGGCGCCGATGGGTGCGGCCGCCGGGCGTCTGTCGCCCTGCGGCGTCTTTGCGCTGGGCCTCGCGGCGTGCGGCCTCGTTCAGACGTTGGCGGCGATGAAGCGCCGGGAGTCCGAGTCGTCGAACCAGCCCTGAAGACGCTCTGCCAGTTCCGACGGCAGCAGCCCGGACCGCGTCGCATCTGTCAGCGGCCACCAGAGGAATTCGATGTGGCTCTCGCAGCTCGGCGGCGGCGATCCCGCGCGCAGACCTGGAATCGCGACGGCGAAGACGAAGTTGATCTCCGCCATCGCCACGCCGTTTTGGGTGAAGCGGTTTTCGGCGACGCCGAGGAAGCGCGGCGGGCCGGCGGGATGGCCCGTTTCCTCGCGGATCTCCCGCGCTAGCGCCTGCTCGAGGCTTTCGCCGGCTTCGAGATGGCCGCCGGGCAGATACACGTTGCCGTGTCTGCGGTTGCGGCAGAGCAAGATCTGCCCGTCCACGACGCAGACTCCCCGCACGATGAGTTCAAGGGCATTTTCGTTCATGTCGTCGTCTCCTGATACGCGTTCATCAATGGCCACGCCAGCCCCAGAACCAGTCCCAAAACCAGAGGTAGGAATCGGCGGTCATGGCACGGCAGACCTCGATCATGTCGCGGAGATCGATTCGGGTCAACGCCACGTGCACGAAGCCGAGCACGACGAGGTTGAGCACCAGGACGATCACGAAGGAGAAGAAGAATCCGTACGCCTCCAGATCCGTCTGTCGCTGCATGAAGCCGTTGACCGTGAAGCAGAAGTGGAACCCCCACGCCACGCCGCAGAGCGCGGCGAAGCCTCCGCCCAGCGGCGTGCCGACCATCGGTCCGAGCGCCGAAAGCGCACCGAACACCGCGAGCAGAATCAGGAGGTAGAGCGGAACAAAATACGGCGCGAGCAGCACGAGGACGCCGCGACGGGTGATCCGGACGCTGCCTTTCTCGGGCTTGACTTTCCAGTCGCTGATCTTCGCCCCCGCAAGCAGACCGAAGAGGACGTGGGTCGACTCGTGGGCCACGACGTAGGGGAAGGACGGGATCCGGAAGGCGGCGTAGAGCACGGCGAAGGCGAGAAATCCAAAGATGAAGAGCGCGGAGCCGTTCGACATCCCCATCGTCTCGGCGCGGCCGTGGAGGCGCTCCGCCCAAACCAGGCTGCGGGCCAGGCCCAGGAGGAACGGCATCAGGAGCAGGGCGGCCGTGAAGCGCACGGCGTCCGACGCCGTGCCCGAAGTTCGGTTTTTTGTTGACCGCACCGCCATTTCTAGTCTATCCTATCGGCCTTTTCATTCGATCGAGGTTCCACGAGGAGCGATTCTACCATGCCGAACATCAAAAGTGCAATCAAGCGCGCGCAAACTTCCGAAGCCAACCGCAAAGTCAACGTTGCGAACAAGAGCCGCATGAACACGGCTCGCCGGGCGTTCGACGCCGTTCTCGCCAACGCCGATGCCGCTGCGAACGCCGAAGCCTTCAAGGCCCTCAGCTCGGCCATTGACAAGGCGGCCAAGCAGGGGGTTATCAGCAAGAACGCCGCCGCGCGCCGCAAGTCCCGCGCCTTCAAGAAGCTCGCCCCCAAGGCGTAGCCGCCATCCCGCCGGCGGCCCGCCGCCGCCGACCCCACGATGAAATCGAGTTCGATCAAGAGCGGGGCGGCGTGGACCGTCGAGAAGACGCAGGCGGGAACCTCGCTCCAGGAGTTTCTCGCCGAGCGCATGCAGGTTTCGAAGCGCGTCGCGAAGCAGCACATCGACGCGCGAGTCGTGCGTGTCAACGGCCGCGCCGTCTGGATCGCCCGACACGCCCTCAAGCCCGGCGACGCCGTCGCCGTGGTCGCGGCCGTGGATTCGCCCACCGCCGTTTCGAAGCGCATCGCCAAGATCAAAATCCTCTACGAAGACGCCGACTACCTCGTCGTCGACAAGCCCCGAGGCCTGCTGACCAACGAATCGGCCTACTGCCTCGAGAGCGTCGTTCGCGCGCAGACCGGAAACCCGGCACTCGTCGCCTCTCATCGCCTCGATCGCGACACCACCGGCTGCCTGCTCATGTCGAAAAACGCGGCCGCCCACGACGCCGTCATCGCCGTCTTCAAGCGCCACAACGTGGCCAAAACGTACCGCACCGTCGTCTACGGCCACTGGGACGCCGCATCGACGACGATCGATCTGCCCATCGAGGGGGAGCGGTCGTTGACCCAGGTGAAGTGTCTGCGCGCGAACCGCGACTGCAGTCACCTCGTCGTGCGCATCGAGACGGGCCGGACGCACCAGATCCGCCGCCACCTCGCCATGGCGCGCCACCCCGTCGTGGGGGACGCCCAGTACGGGCCGAAGGTCGTCGAGGACGAGCGCCTGCGCGGTCTGACGCATCCGCTCCTGCATGCCGTCGAACTGGAGCTGGAGCATCCGCTTCGCGGAGGTCCGCTGCGCGTCTTCTCGCCAGTGCCTCAGGAGTTCCATCGCTGGCTCGTCGCCCTGAAGCTCGAAACGGCTCGCTGAAGCGGCCCGCCGAGGCTTCGACGGAGCGCGCGATGCCGGGATGGCGCGTCGCGCCATCCGGTTCGCGTCCGCCGGACGCGGAATCGCCGGCGCGGCGCGTTCGTTATCGGGGCTCGCCTTGGGCGAGCATTCGGTTGACAGCGGCGGCGGCGCGGCGGCCTTCGCCCATCGCGAGGATGACGGTGGCGGCGCCGAGGACGATGTCTCCGCCGGCGTACACGCCCGGCATCGAGGTCCGGTTCTCCGCGTCCACGACGATGTGGCCGTGCTTGTCCACCGCGATCTCCGGCGACGTCGAGGCGATGAGCGGATTCGACTCGTTGCCGATGGCGACGATGACGCTGTCCACATCGAGCGTGAATTCGCTGCCGGGGACGGCGACGGGGCGGCGGCGGCCGCTGGCATCGGGTTCGCCGAGCTCGAAGCGAATGCATTCGAGACCGGTCACGACGTCCTGTTCGTCGCCGAGAACGCGCACGGCGTTCTGGAGCAGGTGGAATTCGACGCCCTCCTCCTTGGCGTGGTGGACCTCCTCGACGCGCGCGGGCATTTCGGCCTCCGTGCGGCGATAGACCAGGTAGACCTTCTCGGCGCCGAGGCGCAGCGCGGTGCGCGCGGCGTCCATGGCCACGTTGCCACCGCCGAGAACGGCGACCCGGCGGCCGCGCGCGATGGGCGTGTCGGCGCGGTTGGCGTCGTAGGCCTTCATCAGGTTGGCGCGCGTCAGGTACTCGTTCGCGGAGAAGACGCCGACGAAGTTCTCGCCGGGAATTTCCATGAATTTCGGAAGCCCGGCGCCCGTGCCGATGAAGATGGCGTCGTAGCCGTCCACCTCGATGAGCTTCTTGAGGGGGCGGGAACGGCCGATGACGAAGCTCGTCTGGATGTCGACGCCCATGGTGCGGAGGTTGTCGATCTCGGTCTCGACGATGGCCTTGGGAAGGCGGAACTCGGGGATGCCGTACATGAGCACGCCGCCGGGCTTCTGGAGGGCCTCGAAGAGCGTGACGTCGTGGCCTTCGCGACGGACGTCGACGGCGAAGGTGATCGCGGCGGGGCCGCCGCCGATGACGGCGACCTTTCGGCCCGTGGCGGGTTTGACGGCCGGGGGACGCGTCCGGCCCGCCTCGCGTTCGAGGTCGGCGACGTAGCGTTCGAGGCGGCCGATCGCGACGCTCTGCTGGACGTCCTTGCGGATCTTGCCGAGCGTGCAGCGCGCCATGCACTGCGTCTCCTGGGGGCAGACGCGTCCGCAGACGCTGGGCAGCAGGCTCGTGCGCTTGATGATCGCGATGGCGTCGGCGTCGCGCCCTTCGGCGATGGCCTGGACGAAGCCGGGGATGTCGATGGAGACCGGGCATCCGCCGATGCAGGGCTTGGTCGGGCACTGCAGGCAGCGTAGCGCCTCGACGCGCGCCATGGCCTCGGTGTAGCCTTCGGCGACCTCCCGGGTGTTGCGCACGCGCGCTTCGGGCGTCTGCGAGGGCATGTCCTGCTGGGGAATGGCGGTGCGGTCCTTGGCCGCGAGGGCGCCCTTGGCGCGCAGGGCGTCGAGGAGGCCGCGGGCTTCGGCGTCGAGTTGTTCGCGGGTCTTCATGGGCGTTTCTCCAGCGCCGCGATGGCCTTCTCGAGGTTGCAGGCGTGGTTGGCGTGGTAGCGGTCGTGCGCCTTCGCTTCGGAGCCCTTGTAGGCGCGCATGCGTTTCATCATGTTGTCGAAGTCGACCTTGTGGCCGTCGAACTCGGGGCCGTCGACGCAGACGAACTTCGTCTCGCCGCCGACGGTGACGCGGCACCCGCCGCACATTCCGGTTCCGTCCACCATGATCGTGTTGAGCGAGACGACGGTGGGCACGCCGAAGGGGCGCGTCGTCTCGGCGCAGAACTTCATCATGATCGGGGGGCCGATCGCGATGACTTCGGCGGGCGGCGCGGCGGAGGCGCACAGTTCCTTGAGCGGGACGGTGACCAGGTCCTTGCGGCCGTAGGAGCCGTCGTCGGTGCAGATGATCACGTCGTCGGCGGTCTCGCGCATTTCGCGTTCGAAGAGGATCAGGTCCTTCGTGCGGGCGCCCATGATGACGGTGACGGTGTTGCCGGCGGCCTTGTGGGCCTGGACGATGGGAAAGAGGGGGGCGACGCCGATGCCGCCGCCGACGGCGACGACGCGGCCGACGGGGGCGATGTGCGTGGGGCGGCCGAGGGGACCGAGGACGGCGCCGACGGCGTCGCCGACTTCGAGGGCCGCGAGCTTGTGGGTCGTCGCGCCGACGGTCTGGAAGACGATGGTGATCGTGCCCGCCGCGCGGTCCGCCTTGGCGATGGTGAGCGGAATCCGCTCGCCGAAGTCCTGGTCGACCTGGAGAATGACGAACTGCCCCGCCTGGCGCTCCTCGGCGATGTGGGGCGCGACGATCTCCATCTGCCACACTTCCTCGGAGAGGTGATGCTTGCCGACAATCTTGTTCATGATGGTTTAACGCTGAAGCAACCGGGCCGCGACGGGCGATCCGGATGCAGGGGATGTGAAGCGGGGCGCTGGAAGCGGCACGAAGGCTACTTCACGCGTTCGACGACGATTTCGGGATCGACCTCGCTGCGGAGGGATTCCTCGATGTAGCCCTTCAGGGTGGCCATCGCGTGCGGGCAACACCCGCAGGCGCCGCGCAGGCGCATCATCACGGTCTTGCCTTCGACCTTGACGACTTCGCAGTCCCCGCCGTCGCGCTGAAGCATTTTGCGCAGCGCCTCGACCTTTTCCCTGATCTTCGCTTCCATCTCGTTCCTCGTGTGCTGGGGTCTCGCGGCCTGTTCAGTTCCGGCATCCGCCGGTCCAACCCGAATCGGCCGCTGCGGCTGGACTGGAAGAGAGTGGAGCGGGCGATGGGAATCGAACCCACGTATGAAGCTTGGGAAGCTTCCATTCTGCCATTGAATTACGCCCGCCCGGATGCGCTCGCAATGCCCGGAAGTTTAATCAATCCGCCGTCGCGCTGTCAACAGGCAATCGCGCCCATAAAAAAAAACGGCGGCGCCCGAACCCGGGCGCCGCTGCGAACCTGGAGGACCAGGCTTCGAGCTACTTCGCGAGGATCGCGTCCTTCGCGGCCTTGGCGACGCGGAACTTCACCACCTTCTTGGCGGGGAACTTCATCATCTGCTTCGTCTGCGGGTTGATGCCCGTGCGGGCCTTGCGCTGGACGAGGATGAGCTTGCCGAGCCCGGGGATCGTGAAGCCCTTCTTGTCCTTCGCGCCCTTGTACGCGACAGCGATGAGCTGGTCGATCGCGGCCTTGGCCTGAGCCTTGGTGATTTCCGCCGCTTCCGCGACGTTCGCGATGATCTGAGCCTTGGTCTTGGGGAGTGCCATAGTTTTACCTTTCATTGAGTGTCTACTGGACACACATTGCTTTTTACTACAGTTGACGCCGGTATTGCAACAAGAAAAACGCGAAAAAATGCGACATGGACGGAAAAAACGGGGCGCATCTCCGTTTTGCTCCCGGCTATGCGGACACCGTCTCAGCGTAGC
>CAYVJM010000094.1:0-8416 GCA_964451695.1 uncultured Lentisphaerales bacterium
TGGCGAAGGTCAAGGCGGCCGGCGGCACCTCGATCATCGGCGGCGGCGACTCCGTGAGCGCCGTGATGAAGTCCGGTCTCGCCGACAAGATGAGCCACATCTCCACCGGCGGCGGCGCCTCCCTCGAATTCCTCGAAGGCAAGGTCCTGCCGGGCTGCGCCGCACTCGACGACAAGTAAACCGCGTCAAGGCCGCTAGTCGACCGACACCCGGTAGAAGCCCGACGTCCCGCCGGGCGAGACGACCGTCTCCATGCGAAAGCGGAAGAGGCCGTTCGTCTCGCCCAGCTCGACCGTCGGCACGACCAGCGGCGTCCACGTCGGTTCGGCCAGGTTCTCCTTGCTCTCCAGCCGATAGGGGATGCCGCGTTCGCCGAGGAAGACGAGAGCAAAACGCCCCTCCCCCGCCCCGATTTCGCTGATCTCCGGCGCAAACGCAGGCACCGGCGTGTCGCCCGTCCAAACGATGTCGTCCACCCAGCCCGCGTCCGAGCTGCTCGCGAGCGCGGCATCCTTGACATATTCCCAGCGCAGAACGTGCGGTCCGGCCCCATCCACCCGGTTCGTCAGCGCCGTCCACGGGCGCTTCGTGCCGGAAATCGACGCCATCTCCACGCCGTCCACGAGAAAGCGGAGCATGTCCGCGCCGCTCTGGCTCGACACCGTCCACCCGAACGACACTGTCCCGCCGCCTTCGACCTGGGTCTCGATCGCCGTGAAATCACCATCCGGCACCACGCCAGGACCGCCGAACTGCAGCGCAGGCGTGCCCGACGGAGCGCCCGCCGCCGCGCTGGCCGTCACGCCCGTGGCCACGCCGACCACCGCGAACGTCCGCCCGGCGCAGCCCGCGACACGATCCAGCGCCGCCCGGTACGTCGCGACAAGCGTCGCGTCCCGCGTCGGCATCGTCAGCGTCGTCGCGCGGGCCAGCGGATCGGCGAGGAAGACCGCCGCGTCCCCCGTCCACCGATCGAAAACCTGGTAGGGCGGATCGGGGTTCGCGACGACGGCGACTTCGGCGCACTCCCAGTGCTCCCCGCCACCGCTGCCGTCGACGACGTCCAGGATCCGCAACACGACCGGAATGTAGGCTGCGGACACCGCCACGTCGTTCGTGCCGACGACCAGCGTCGTGGCAGGCGCAAACACGTCGGCCACGCCGTTGGTGCCGCCGATCCACTGCCAGAAGCGCATGCCGTCCGGCGCGGGATCGGCCGTGATCGCCACGACTTCGCCTGCGACGTAATGGCCGTCGCCCGTGCCGTTCGCGACGCTCACGACGTACAGCGGATCCCAGACCAGCGCGTCGACCCAGCCGCAGTCGAAGCCGACGGAATCGCCGATGGGATCCTTTTCGTATTCCCAGCGGAAGACGTGGGTGGCGCCGGGCCCGGCGAGAATGTCGATCGTGACCGGTACCCAGTCCGCAGCCGTCCCGGAAATGCGGTTCGTCCAGCCCGACCCGACTTCGTAGAAACTCAGCCAATCCCAGTCGTCCTCGCTCGAGGTCTTCCACGCGAAGGACAGCCGGCCCGGGCCCGAGGACGTCCATTCGAGCCCGGCCATCTCGCCGTCGGACAAGGTGCCGGGTCCGCCGAGGCGCACCGCGCCGTCGCCATCGCCCGCGTCCTCCCCGGCGTCCACGGCGACGGCGTTCGTCACGCCTACGGCCGTCGCGTACGAGTCGGCCGTGACCATGTAGGCGTTGGGCATCCAGTGCGCGTAAAGCGCATGGTCTTCGGCGATTGCGACGAGGCTCGCGGGCGCGACCGTCGCGCCGCCATCGGGTTCCGTCCGCCAGCCGACGAGGGTGAACCCTTCGCGCGACGTCGTCGCCAGCGGCCCGTAAGGCGCATCGTAGACGACGACCCGGTTGCTCGGGACGGAAGGCGCGCCGCCGAGCGGATCGAAATGCACCGTGTACGCGTTGGCCGTCCACCGCGCGTGGACGGTGTGCGCGACGAGGGACGTCACGACGGTGGCCGGAGTCACCGGGTCGCCCGTTCCGCCGGCGCCGGTCCACCAGCCGCCGAAGGTGTAGCCGGTGCGCGCGGCCTCGGGCAGCGCGCCGTAGGGCTGCAGGTAGGTCACAAGCTTGGACGATGGGTCGGGCGACTCGCCGGGCCCGGGGTCGAACGTCGCCGGGATGTTGGCCAGATGCTCGTAGGCCCCGAGGTCGACCGTGCCGTTGACGATGCGCGGGAAGCCGTCCAAGTCGGCGCCTGCGGGCGCCTGAGCGTTGGCGCCGGCGTCGATGCAGGGCGAACCGGGGGCGAGGCGGAAGTCGCCGTTCGCGGCGTCGATGAAGAGCGTCGCGGGAACGGCGATGTTGCCGGTGCCAGGCTGGACGGGCTCGGAGCAGCCGTGGTCCAGGACGTAGTTCTGGACGTTCGTGGCGCCGGCGGAGGCCGCATTGCCGGCGACGATGGTGTTGTAGGCCTTGCCGCCGTGGATGCCGCCGCCGTAGACGCCACCGCCGTCTTCGGCGGAATTTCCCGTAATCGTGCAGTTGCGCAACGTGCCGCCGCAGGCGCCGCCGCCGAGGACGCCGGCATTGCCTGAAACGACGCAGTTCTCCATCGCTCCGCCGTTGTACTTGTCGCCGTAGAAGCCGCCGCCGTAGTGCGCGACATTGTCCTCCAGGGCGCAGCGGGCAAGCGTCCCGTATCCGGCGGCGCCGCCGTAGGTGGCGCGGTTGCCGACGAGGAGGGAGTCGGCGATGTCGCAGGAGGCCGCGCCGCCGCCGCCGTAGGCGACGTTGTCCGCGACGGTGCAGCGGTGGAGCGTCGAGCCGTAGGCGCCGCCGCCGGCCTCGGTCGCGCTGTTGGCGACAAGGACGCAGTTGGACAGCGTGCCGCCGAAGGCGCCGCCGCCCTCCTCCGCGACGCCATTGCGCAGCGTGAAGCCGGCGAGGAGCGTCCGGCGCGGCGGGAGTTCGCCGCCCAGCGTCGCGCACCGCGCCATGTCGCCGCCGTCGATGGTCGTCGACTCCGGCCCCTCGACGCTGGCGATGGCGATCGCCTTGTTGGCGGTGGAGATGGGCCCGTAGACGCCGTTGGTGACGAGGATCGCATCGCCCGCCGCCGAGGCCGACACCGCCGCCTGGATCGTCCGCTTCGCGGTGGCCCACGACGTCCCGTCGCCGGAATCGTCGGGACGCGCGGCGTCGACGTGCCACGTCGCGGCGGAGAGCGGCGCCGCAGCCAACGCCAGCGCCGCGAACGCGAATGAGCCTCGACCTCGATGCATGACGTCCCTCCATTTCCGCCGGCCGGGACCGGCCGCGCGTGTCATCCGAGCCGGGTCCAGCGCGTTCGCGCCGCGATCAGTTCACGGCCGTCGGCCGCGGCCACGATCTGGTGGAGGTGCGTCCCGTCGTGGCGGGGTGAGCACCGTGCCACGACGGCGTCGCCGTGGCGCGCCTCGCCGCGGAAGACGACGTCGAGATCCGCCACGCGGCGGCCGGGTCCGGCCTCGGGCGCGCATTCCATCATCCATTCGATGTAGCGCACGTTGTTGACGTGCCCGTTGAGGTCGATGTGGCCGTGCTGAACCGCGAACGTCTGCTCGGCCACGCTCTCCGCGACCGGCGGAAATTCCAGGCGGCCGAACGCCTCGCCCTCCCAGACGGAGGGTCGGACGGTGTTGGCGCAGTCGCCGACGATCGACGGAAGCC
Source organism: uncultured Lentisphaerales bacterium (assembly GCA_964451695.1). Taxonomy (GTDB): domain Bacteria; phylum Verrucomicrobiota; class Kiritimatiellia; order RFP12; family UBA3636; genus JAAZAI01. The sequence goes on from CAYVJM010000094.1 coordinate 3,679, forward strand.
GCGCGGCGCGGCGAGTGCCGATGTCGATGACCATCCACTCGGAGGTTGCAACGCCCAACGGCGAACCATCGGGACGCGAAAGGACGAAGTCGCGGTAGGCGCAGAGCTTGCGCATGCTCCGCGGATAGGTGAGGACCACGACGTCTTCGCCCCAGGCGGGATAGGCGTCGATGCGCACGCGCATCCGGGTGAGGACCCAGGTCAGGCCCCGGGGCTCGAAGTTTCGCTTGGAGAGTCCAAGCTTTTCGGCGTGGACGGAGGCGGTTTCCTGGAGGTAGTTGCAGAGGTGCGAAAAGAGCACCCTGCCGTCGGATCCGCACTCGTAGGACCTCACTCGGTAGGTCTGGATGTCGTGTGTGTCTCGCAGCGCCGTCGTCTGGGCTTCCATGGCGGGTTGTGGATTGTCATCAAGCATGCGGCAAGGGTCGCGCCTCACGCCCGTCCCGCGAGCCTGCAGGGCTCGGCGGTGGATTCGCGGGCGATGAACTTCGGCTGGGCAAGACGGAGCCAGCGACGTTCGCGGGCGACGTCGGCGGTGGTGGACAGGCGCCGTTCGGACTGCTGGATGCTGTAGCGCGCGGCCTCTTCGCCCATGCCCACGAGCGGCTGCTGCACGCTGGCGAGTTGAGGCGTCAGGCAGGTGCAAATGCCGCTGTCGTCGATGCCGACCACGGACATCTGCTCGGGAAATGCGATGCCGGCGCGCATCAGTCCGCGCATCACCAGCATGGCGCAGTAATCGGAATAGCCGACGATCGCGGTCGGGCGCGAGCGGGCCGGCATGGCCAGAATCGCGGCCACGATCCGTTCCGCGACATCCGGCTCTGAAACCTCGCCTCGCGGCAGCGGGAGGGAGCCGGGCAGGGATTCGTCGAAAATCGTCTCGGGACCGGCCTCCACCCCGACCTCGCGGCATTTCGCGAGAAAGCCCGCGAGTCGCGCCTCCGCACCGCGGCCCGCGTTGGCGTACATCGGACCGACGTAGGCGATTCGGCGGTGGCCGAGGCGGTGGAGTTCGGCGGCGGCGAGGGCGCCGGCCGCCTGGTCGTCGAAGTTGATCGCGTCCAGCGCGGCCTCGCCGTAGTAGTTGACGGCGACGACGTTGCGGTTGCGCGCGACCAGGGGAAAGACCCACTCGGAATGCTCCTCAACGTGAAGGAGGATGAGACCGTCCACGCGGCGGGCGTTGAGCTTGTGGGCGCACTCGACGTCGGGCGCCCCCATGCCCGTGCTGATTACGAGCAGGTCGTAGGCCTTCTCGCGGCAGAGGCGTTCGATGCCCATGAGGATGGAGCTTTCGTACGCGAAGCCCATGCTCGTGCCTTCGCGCGGCGGAATGTAAACGCCGATCGTAAAGGACCGCTGGCTTTTGAGCGCGCGACTGGCGTAGTGCGGCGCGTAGTCGAGATCCTGGGCCGTGCGCAGGATGCGATCCCGCAGTTCCTGCCTGCAGGTGATGTTGCCTGCGGATTGGTTCACCACGTGGGAAACGACCGCGATGGAGCAGCCCACCTTCTCGGCGATGTCCTTCAATCTGGCCCGTTGCATGTCGTTCCCGCCTTCCGTCAGTTGTCGATTCACCCGGATCAGCCCGCCTCGGAAAACCCTGAGGGGAATCGCGGATTAACCATTTAATGCGAAATGCGCATAAAAAGCAAGAACATATTTCCGCACCGCTATTTCGCGAACGCGACGTCGAGGTTGTAGATGCCGCGGCGAATGACGCTCATGATCTGCTTCTGCGTGAGCTTGGCGTTGTTCGGCGACCACACCATGAGGTGGGAGACGAGGGGCTTGGCGAACCAGTACGTCGGCAGTTCCACGGAGCGGCGGCAGTAGCGGAAGCCGTGGCGCTCGTAGAAGCGCACGCGCCGGGCGGCGGCAGGCGACTCCTCTTCGGGCTCGACGTCCAGCACGATCATCCGATCGGCATAGTACTGCAAATGCTCGAGGGCCCGCCCGCCATACCCGGCGGAGCGATGCTCCGGCGCGATGGCCAGGTGTTCGATGAAGAGAAGATCGTGCAGCTCCCAGTAGGAGACGAGACCGACGGCCTCGCCTTCGTCGCAGATGGCGGCGAAGTGGAATCGCGGATCGTCGAGGAGCAGTTCGTGCTCGAGGAGCGAACGCCGCTCGTCTTCGGGGAAGGACGTGTTGTAGATCATCCAAAGGCGGCGGAACTCGGATGAACGCGGATCGCGGACATCGACGACGGAAAGCCCGTCGTCCGCATCGCCTGTCCAGATCTCATGATCCACGGCCTCTTTCCTAGTCTGCGCTAGGAAGAACGCCGCATTCTTGGCTCGCGCCGAAAGATTCAACGACCGGTCGAATCCAAACTGGCGTTTCGTGTGTGCCGTTTCGGCACTGGCTTCTGAGTTCATAAGCTCGCCACGACGTGAACGGCGTGACGACAGAAACTCTTTCCTTGCTGGGTCGGTTGCACCGCGGTTCTTCCGCGGATTAAGGCTGGCGGCTTCCGCGGGTGGTGGCGACCACGTCGGCTGAAAAACCTGATTGCTGCCTTGCTGGGGGGATAGTCTCCACCTTTTCCAGAAACGTGTCAAGGGCTTGTTTTTCGCAAGCGATACGGCTTTGCATGGCCCCCTGCTTTCTGCTATCCTATCGACGCAATGAGCACCGACAAGACACTCGACTTCCACTACGCCGTGGACAACACCGAAATCATCGTGGCCCCTGCCGGCCACCTTGAGACGTTCGGGAACACCCTGGTGAACTACACGCTCGTGTGCGAGTCGATGGATTCCATCTCCCAGTCGAAGGTGCGCACGGGGCGCATGAAGCTGCTCAGGCCCCAGATCATCGCGCCCTCGGACTACTCGAAGATGCTCCTGGAAGGCTTCGGCGAGGAAGCCCAGAAGTACGTCGAATGGCTGGAGGAGCACGACAAGGACGTCCACATCCTGCGCTACGGCTACACGCTCAAGCAGGAGGCCTTCTCCGAGGACATCGTCACCGCCCCCGTCCAGGAAGTCCTTGAGCGCGTCAAGAAGGAGGCCGAAGCGCGCAAAGATCCCTTCCACGCCGTCGTCCACGGAGTGGACTCGCCCTGGGACGTCTGCTTGGTCAAGCTCTTCTGGACCATCGTCCGCCACTCCGCCCGCAAGAACATCCTCGACATGGCCCAGCAGCACCTCTTCGAGAAGAAGGACGGTCTCCCCTACGCGATCCACAAGGAGGTCGAGGAGGCCTTCGCGGCGGCGGAGAAGGACGCATCCCTCGTCAAGCCGCTCGGCGCCCTGCTCAAGAAGCACAATGTCTTCAAGCTCTACGAAGACCGCTTCTTCCAACTGATCCGCCACTAGCCCCCTCACCTCCCTTTCATGACAACCCCTCAAGCGAACACAACGATGAAAATGACGATCACGGAAAAGATCATCGCCCGGGCCGCCGGGCTGGACCACGTCAAACCCGGCGACAACGTCTGGGCCAAGGTGGACGTCCTGCTCACGCACGACGTCTGCGGCCCCGGCACCGTCGGCATCTTCCACCGCGAATTCGGCGCCGATGCCAAGGTCTTCGACCGCGAAGGCGTCGTCATCATCCCAGACCACTACATCTTCACGAAGGACGAGAAGGCCCACCGCAACGTGGACACGATGCGCGCCTTCGCCAAGGAGCAGGCCCTCCCCTACTTCTACGACCCCGGCACGCCCTCCTACTGCGGCGTCTGCCACCTCGGCCTGCCCCAAAAGGGCCATGTGCGCCCCGGCGAAATCATCATCGGCACCGACTCCCACACATGCAGCCACGGCGCCCTCGGCGCCTTCGCCACCGGCGTCGGCAACACGGACGCCGGATTCGTCATGGGCGCCGGCAAGATCCTGCTCAAAGTCCCCGAGACCATTCGCTTCGTCCTGAACGGCCGCAAGCCCGACTACGTCTCCGCCAAGGACATGATCCTGCGCATCATCGGCGACATCGGCGTCGACGGCGCCACCTACTGCGCCATGGAGTTCACCGGCGAGGCCGTCTCGGCCCTCTCCATCGACGAGCGCATCACCATCTGCAACATGGCCATCGAAGCCGGCGGCAAGAACGGCATCATCCCGCCCGACGAGAAGACGCTCGCCTACGTGCGCTCCCGCACGAAGAAGCCCTTCACCCCCGTCCACGGCGATCCCGACGCCCCGGTGCTCAAGACGTACACGTACGATGTCTCGACCTTCGAACCGTGCGTCGCCCGCCCCCACATTCCGAGCAACTACGCCACCGCGCGCCAGGCCTCGGACGTCAAGATCGACCGCGCCTACATCGGCTCCTGCACGGGCGGCAAGCTCGAAGACTTCATCATGGCCGCCCGCATCCTCAAGGGCCGCAAGGTCGCCGTCGAGACCTGCCTCGTCCCCGCCACGGTTGAAATCGCCGAGGAGATGATGGCCACGACGATCGACGGCCAGTCCCTCATCGAGATCTTCGCCAACGCCGGCTGCGTGCCCGTCGCGCCGCCCTCCTGCGCCGCCTGCCTCGGCGGCCCGATCGACACGTTCGGCCGCTCCAAGGGCAAGGACGTCGTCATCTCCACGACGAACCGCAACTTCATCGGCCGCATGGGCTCCAAGGACGCCCAGGTGTTCCTGGCCTCCCCGCTCACGACGGCCGCTTCCGCCGTCAACGGCCACATCACCGACCCCCGCGACCTCGTCTAGGCCACCCTCCATTCGGAACCGACACCCATGAACAAGCTCCAAGCCAAAGTCTACGTCGCCGGCGACAA
>CAYVJM010000095.1:0-8374 GCA_964451695.1 uncultured Lentisphaerales bacterium
ACGCCGCGCTCTTCACCCCGCAGGAAACCTAGTGTTAAACGCTACCCAATTTAGGATCTACGTTGCGCTGTCAATGCGGGATTCATGTTTATCGGTTGCGCAAAGGGGGCGAAAAAGGGATAATGGCGCCGTTTCATTCCGCCGCATGCGCGCGGCGCTCCACTCGTCCGGCACGTCTGGGCGTTTATCAACCCGAAACGGAAAGTCGAGCCACCATGTCCAGTCCACTCATTCCCGGGCTCGTCGGCCTCATCGTCGGCGTCCCCGTCGGATTCCAGATCCGATCCATGCTCATCAAGAAGACGGCCGAATCCCGCCGCCGCGAAGCGGGCGGGAAGAAAGCCGACGCCGAGCGCGAGGCCAAGGGCATCATCCGCGAGGCCGAGATCCAGGCGCGCGCCGAAGTGCTCAAGGCCCGCGAATCCTTCGAATCCACGATCAAGGAGCAACGCAAGCAGGTCCACGACACGATGGGGGCGCTCAACAAGCGCGAAGAGGTGCTCGCCCAGCGCGAGGACAACCTCGACCGCAAATCCGAGGTCCTCGACCGCAAGGAGCAGTCCATCGAGACGAAGGCGAAGGCCGTCGAGGCCGCCGAGGCCGCTGTCAAGGCCCGCGAGCGGACCGCCGCCGAAGAGTCGGCCAAGGCCGAGTCGACGCTCGCCCGACTCGCCGGCATGACCCGCGAGGAAGCCCGCCGCGATCTCCTGGAGCAGGCCAAGCAGGAAATCCAGGCGGAAATGGGCACGTTCATCCGCCGCCACAAGGAGCAGGCCACCGAGACCGCCGAGCGCGAGGCCCGTGCCATCGTCCTGGGCGCCATGCAGCGCTACGCCGGCTCACACGCCTCCGAGACGATGGCCCGGACCGTCAACGTCTCGGGCGAGGACGTCAAGGGCCGCATCATCGGCCGCGAGGGGCGCAACATCCGCGCCCTCGAGGCCGCCACCGGCGTCTCGATCATCATCGACGACACGCCGGAGACCGTCGTCATCTCCAGCTTCGACCCCTACCGGCGCGAAGTCGCCGCCCTCGCCCTCGAGCAGCTCGTGGCGAGCGGCCGCATCCAGCCCGCCCGCATCGAGGAGGTCGTCGCCGCCGTCGAAGCCGACATGGAGAACGCGCTCGTCGAGATCGGCGGACAGGCCTGCGCGGACGTGAACGTCTCCATCACGGACAACCGCCTGCTCAACAAGCTCGGCCGCTTGAAGTTCCGCTCCAGCTTCACCCAGAACGTCCTCCAGCACGCCCGCGAAGTCGCCTCGCTCTGCGGCATGATCGCCGCGGAGGTGGGGCTGGATGCCGCCACGGCCCGCAAGGTCGGCCTCCTCCACGACATCGGCAAGGCCCTCGACCAGGACGTCGAAGGCCCCCACGCCAAGATCGGCGCCGACTTCCTGCGCCAGTGCGGCGAAGCGCCCGAAATCGTGGATGGCGTCGCCGGCCACCATGGCGAAGTCGAGAACGTGACCCTCTACGCCGTCCTCGCCTCGATCGCCGACGCGATCTCCTCGACGCGGCCCGGCGCTCGCTCGGAGACGACGCACCTGTTCGTGAACCGCATCGAAAAGCTCGAACAGCTCGCCACGTCCTTCAAGGGCGTCTCGAAGGCCTACGCGATCCAGGCGGGGCGCGATCTGCGCATCCTCGTCGATCCCGCCGCCATTTCGGACAACGACGCGATGATGCTCGCGCGCGACATCAGCGTCCGGATCGAAAACGAGCTCCAGTACCCCGGCCAGGTCCGCGTCATGGTCATTCGCGAAACCCGCTGCATCGAATACGCCCACTAGCCGCGCATCTGCCGTTCCGCGCGCCTGCAGAGGGCCAGCGCGGCCAGGAAGATTCCGAGGCTCGCCAGCAGCGTCCTGAGGTTGTAGCGCTCCTTGAGCACGACGATGGACACCACCGCGCCCAGCGGAATCTTCAGGTTGTTCATCAGCGCGAGCGTGCCGGCTCCGACGCGCGTCGCGCCGCGGTCCCAGAGGAAGAAGCAAAGTCCCGAGGCGATCACGCCCAGATACGCCAGCAGGCCCCACTGGATCGGCGCCACGCCCGGCACGACGAGCGTCCCGCGAATCAGGCCCGCCGCCAGGCACACCGCCGCCCCGCCCGCATAGACGACCGCGAAGACATGCGTGTCGCGCAGCCCCGCGTGGTCGCGCGCGAGCTTGCGGTACCAGACCTGCCCCAGCGCGAACGCGGCGTTCGAAAGCTGCAGCAGCAGAACGCCCCGCAATGGAAGCGCCAGATCGCCGCCCTGGCGCACGAGCAGGATCGAGCCGGCCACCGCCAGCGCCGCCCCAAGCCAGAAGGCCGGGACGTTGCGCCCCGTGGCCACCATGTCGAAGAAGACGACGAACAGCGGCGTCGTCGTCGTCAGCAGCACGAGCATGTAGGCGGGCAGGTAGGCGAAGCTCGCCATGTAGCAGACATACATGAGCCCGAACTGCACCGCCCCCAGCGCCATCAGTCTCGCCGCGAGCCCGGCCCGCAGCCCGCGCAGCCTGAGAAACGGCAGGAACACCGCCATCGCGAGCACGAGCCGGACGGCCGATGTGAAGGCGGAGTCGAGATTCGACAGCGACCCCTTGATGATGACGAACGAGAAGCTCCAGAGCAACGAGACGACCAGCAGTTCAATCATGGCGGATTCCCAGGGGTGTCGGCGGCCTCACGGCGCGGAAGCGGTTTTTTGGAGCAGCAGCGAGCCGACCGGACGGTACAGGGGCTCCGCGCCTCCGGCCTCCGCCGCCGCGGCGTACGAACCGAAGCAGACCAGTTCGTCTCCCGACGCCTTTCGGATCACGTCCAGATCCTGCGTCCCGAGGCTCCGTCCCTGGCGCGCAAGCCGGCTGCGTTTCGCAACGGCTTGTCCGGGGTCGAATCCCCAGACTTCCGCCGCCGCGGCGAGGATTTCCCCGCGCGCCGGATGTTTCAGGCGGAACAGCTTGACGGCCGCGTCCCGATCCAGAAAAACGGAGGCGACGCCGCCCTCGGCATCCGCGAGCATTTCGACGACTCCGCTCGCGACGACGCGCGCGGTGGCACCCGTGCCGACCACGAAGAGCATCGCGTCCACGCCCGCCTCGCGCAGCGCGCGCTCGAGGACGATGGCGGCCGTCTGCATCGGCATGCCCAGACTCAAGCCGACCAGCCCCGGCCCGGAGTCCGCCGCAGACTCCAGGTGGAGAATGCGCTGGCGGGCGCGGTCGTCGCCTTGTGCCGCGGCCTTGCGGTACCATGCTAGAGCCGACTCCGCGTTGCGCGCCACGCCCGCCCCCAGTTCGAGGCAGCGGCCGTAGGCGAACTGGGCGTCGGCGTCTCCAGACTCCGCGCCGCGCGCGTACCATTCGGAGGCTTTCGCCGCGTCGCGCGCGACGCCCGATCCTCGCTCGTGGAAGACTCCCATCCGGAACTGCGCAGGCGCGCAACCGCTTTCGGCCGCCTTGCGATACCACTGCGCGGCCTGGGCGGGATCCTGCGGCACGCCGTCTCCGGTCTCGAAGCAGGCGCCGAGATTGAACTGCGCCTTGACGTTGCCGCCGAAGGCCGCCTTGCGGAACCAGGCGGCCGCCTGGCGCGCGTCGCGGGCCACGCCCGTCCCTTCGGAACAATAGACGCCGACGAGGTTCTGAGCTTCGGCATGACCTTGGCGCGCGGCGGCCAGCGCCCAGACGTAGGCCTTTTCGGGCCGCGCCTTGAGCCCCCGCCCTTCGCTGTAGAGCCGGGACATCGCGCACTGCGCGTCTGCATCCCCGGCTGCCGCGACGGCGTAATAGAGGCGAGCCGCCTTGACGGCGTCCTCCTGCGTGCCGGAGGCCTCGTAGGTCTTCGCCAACGCGACGCGCTCGGAGGGCAATCCGCCCGCCAGCAGCTCGTCGAAGCGATCCCCCGCCGCCTTCGCCTGGACGGCCGCGGCGGCGATCCCGATTGAAACAAGCCGCGCGGCGAGGGTGCTGCATCCGGCGCGGAGGGCGGTTGCTGGGTCTTTCATGGCGCCACTATATCAAACATTCCACTCGCAGTGGAATGCCGTTTTGGGGAAATTCGACCTGCGCCCTGCCGCCGGAATGCCCATCGCCATCGTCGGCGCCCCAATCCGCTGCGCACGACTGTGCACGGATGTGTGATGATGTATGCATCTCCTTGAATTACATTGATTTAAATCGTCCATCAAAGCCATTTTCTGGTTGCCCTTCATCGTCGGGATGGGGTAGAATCCCCGTTGTCGAAGCCTCAGGACGTTTGCGCCTCCGCCTCCAGTTGATCAGGATGGGTGGATCTGGCGCCCGAGGGCGACACCACGGGAATTGAAAACCTGCCGCATGAACATGGACAACGCGAAAACGACTATTTGCAGGACCGGCCGCCTCGGGGCCTGGCTCGTCCTGTTCGTCGCCGTCGCGGGGGGGTGCAAGTCGACCTTGGACTGGCGAAACGAGGCCGACGAACGGGCCGCAGGGCTGTTGGGCGCGACGCAGCGCGAGACGACGGGCCGCGAGGAGGCGGTGCGCATCGAGACGCCGGCGCAGACGCTGCGCCGGCGCCTGCTGCTCGACCAGGGGCTGGCCGTCTTCAACGAGGCGTCGCTGGGCGTCCGGGACCTGTCGACGAACGTCTACTGGAACGGGGCCGAGCGTCTGAAGCCGGACGACCGCGACGAGAGTCTGCCGCTCGGCACGAACCGCGTCCTGACGATCGGCCTGAAGGACGCCGTGCAGATCGCGGCGCGCGGCAGCCGCGACTACCAGTCGAAGAAAGAATCGCTCTACACCGCCGCGCTCGGCCTCGACCTGGAGAACCGGAAGTTCCGCACGACCTTCAGCGGGCTGATGAACGCCTCGGTCGACAGCGCCGAGTCGGACGGCGACCGGACGGCGAACTACGGCGGGGCCGGCAAGCTCGGCGCGTCGAAGAGGCTTGCGGACGGAACGCAGCTCACGGGCGCCATCGCAGTCGATTTGGCCGGCATGCTCACGGGCGAGAAGAACTCCGCCTGGGGCCTGCTGGCCGATGCAAGCATCTCCATCCCGCTGATGCGCGGCTCGGGCCGCCTCGTCAACATGGAGTCGCTCACGCAGGCGCAGCGCAATCTCGTCTACGCCGTGCGGGACTTCGAACAGACGAAGCGCGACTTCATGGTCGGCATCGCCAGCGCCTATCTCGACGTCCTCCTGACGAAGCGCATGCTCGTCAACGAAGAGGAGAACTACCGCCGCGTGATCGTCTCCACGCGCCGCTCGCGCCGCATGGCCGACGCGAACCGGATGTCGCAGTCCGAGTTCGACCAGTCGCGCCAGAGCGAGTTGAGCGCGCGCAACGGCTGGATCGGGGCGTTTGAATCCTACGACGCCAGCCTCGAGGCCTTCAAGGGCCAGCTCGGACTTCCGCCCGATGCGAAGATCGATCTCTCCGACCGCGACCTTGAAGCGCTGCAGGCGTACGTCGAAAAGTTCGCCAAGGCCGAACTGGGCGCGTACGACGCCGGCGAAGCGGGAGCCCCGGTGGCGCTGGAGCGCCCCAAGTCGGTGGACGAGGCGGGGACGCTCAAGGACCAGGTGGACCGCGCCATCGCGCTGGCCGTCGAGCACCGCCTCGATTTCCGCACCTATGTCGACCGCATCGAGGACGCCCAGCGCCAGGTCCTCATCGCCGAAGACGCGCTCCGGGCGGAGGTCACGCTCGGGGGCAAGATCTCCGCCGGCGAGGGCCCCAACGCGGCCTCCGGCGAAAACGGAGACTTCAAGCTCTCGGAGGCCATCCTCGGCAGCGCCCTCGACATCGACCTGCCGTTCGAACGCACGGCCGAACGCAATGCCTACCGCAACAGCCTCGTCCAGCTCGAAGGCGCCGTGCGCGCCTATCAGGCCGCCGAAGACGCGCTCAAGGAATCGGTGCGCGGAGCGATCCGCTCGCTGCGCGAAACCCGCGAACAGCTCCGCATCCAGTACCTAGCCGTCGAACTCGCCGAGCGGCGGGTGCGCAACAACGATCTCCTGCTCCAGGCCGGACGCGCGGAGATGCGCGACGTCCTCGACGCGCAGGCCGCGCTGCTCACCGCCCAGAACGCGCTCTTCAGCGCCATCAAAAACTACCGGATCCGCGAGCTCGAACTCCAGAAGGTCCTCGGGCTGCTCGACGTCGCCATCGACGGCGTCTGGACGGAGCCGGACATGGCGGCCCTCGGCGTTTGGAGCGCCGGCGGCTGACGCGGGCGGCGCACACCCCTTTCAGGAAGAGCAACATGAAATCCAAGGCAACACGGACTCGCATCAAGACGGCGGCGGCGCTGTTGGCACTCGCCGCATTCGCCGCGGTCTATTTCGTCCTCTCGGACAACCGAATCGCGAAGACCACCCAGGACGAAGCCCTCTACGTCGACGTCCAGGAGGGGCCGCTGGTCCTCAACATCCTCGAGGCGGGCTCCATCAAGCCCCGAGAGCAGCTCATCATCAAAAGCGAGGTCGAGGGTTCCAACGCCATCCTCTACATCGTGCCCGAGGGCACCCGCGTGCAGAAGGGCCAGCTCCTCGTCGAACTCGACGTCTCCAGCCTCGCCGACCGCCGCGTCGAGCAGGACATCGCCGTGCAGAACGCCGAGGCCTCCTTCATCAACGCCAAGGAGAACCTCGAGGTCGTCCGCAACCAGACGAAGTCCGACGTCGAGCTTGCGGAGCTCAACTACGCCTTTGCGGAGGAGGACTTGGTGAAGTACCGCGACGGCGAGTACCCCAACAAGCACAACGACGCGATGACGAGCGTGACGCTCGCCGAGGAGGAGCTGGAACGCGCCAAGGACAAGTACGAATGGTCGAAGAAGCTCTTCGACGAGGCGTACCTGTCCGAGACCGAGCTGAAAAGCGACGAACTCTCCTGGAAGCGCGCCGATCTCGCCCTCAAGACCTCTCGGGGCAATCTCGATCTGCTCGAGCGCTACACCTACAAGCGCGACGTGGCGAAACTGGAAAGCGATGCCAAGCAGACCCGCATGGCGCTCGAGCGCACGCGCAGCAAGGCCGCTTCCGACATCGTCCAGGCCGAGGCTTCCCTGCGCGCCCGCGAACTCGAGTTCACCCGCCAGCGCGAACGGCTCGACAAGATCGACGAGCAGATCGCCAAGGCGCGCATCTCGGCGCCCCAGGAGGGCCTCGTCATCTACGCGACCAGCGCGAACAACCGCTGGGGCAACCAGCAGCCGCTGGCCGAGGGGCAGGAAGTGCGCGAACGCCAGGAGCTGATCTACCTGCCGACGGCGGAGACCTTCAACGCCGAGGTGGACATCCACGAGAGCAACCTGAAGAAGGTCTATCCCGGACTCCCGGTCCGCCTGCGCGTCAACGCCGTCCCCGGACGCATCTTCCTGGGGAAGGTGTCCAAAATCTCCCTGCTCCCCGACGGCCAGCGGATGTGGGCGAACCCCGACCTCAAGGTCTACAAGACGGACATCGAGATCGAGGGCGGCGGCGACGCTCTCAAGTCCGGCATGAACTGCGAGGCGGAGGTCATCCTCGAACAGCACGCCAAGGCCGTCTACGTGCCGATCCAGTGCGTGGCTCGCGTCGACAAGCGTCCCTCCGTCTGGGTCCGCACGCCCGCCGGCCCCGCAATCCGGCCCGTTGAAATCGGCCTCGACAACAACCGCTTCGTCCGGATCGTCTCCGGCGTTGCGCCCGGCGACGAGGTGCTGTTGAATCCGCCGCTCTCGGGCTCCGTCTCCACCGAGGCCACGGAGATGGTGCCAGACGTCGAGATTCCCTCGCTGGAGGACTTCCAGCGTCGCACGGAGGCCGCCCGCATCGCCACGCTCGAACGCGAGGCGACGCCCCGCTCCGGCAAGGGCGACGCTCCCGCCGACCCCGCGCCCAAGGAGCCGGACAAGAAGGACGCCCCGCCCCCCCCCCCCCCCCCCCCCCCCCGCCGCCGCGGCGGAGTCCAGGCCGGCGCCCGCCACTCCCGTGCTCTCCGCCATCGACAAGGCGCGTCGCGCCGCCGCGGACGTCATCGAAACCCGCCGCGCGCGGAACGCCGTGGCCGTGGCCGATCCTGCGCCCATGCCCGAATAGCCGCGAGTCGAGACAGGATGACCGAGCCATGAGCCAGCCCCCCGAATACTCTGTCCGCTTCGAGAACCTCTGCAAGGTCTACGAAATGGGCGACCAGCAAGTCCACGCCCTCGCCGGCGTCTCGGCCGGCTTCGAGAAGGGGAGCTTCTGGGCCATCATGGGCGCGAGCGGCTCCGGCAAGAGCACGATGCTCAACATCCTCGGCTGCCTGGACCGCCCCACCTCCGGCTCATACTACCTCGACGGGCGCGATGTGAGCGCGCTCGACGACGACGCGCTCAGCGACATCCGGCTGAAGTACATCGGCT
>CAYVJM010000096.1:0-8197 GCA_964451695.1 uncultured Lentisphaerales bacterium
CGCCAGCGATTCGACCGCCGCCGTTCTCGACAGACGGCGGATCCCGTGCAGACGAACCGGAGACGTCTTCGCCTTCGACCCGCCCTTGACGGTTTGCGCTGGCAAGGTCCTCCGGGTGGGCAGGGGATGAAGCCGCTTGAACTGGCTTCGCGTTCCGTGCCCGCTACCTGCTTGGGCACGGAGGCGCCTGCCCCCGCACCACTGAGCTGAAACTCGACGGCAAGCCCGTCGCGCGCGTCCACCCCAACTCAATCACAAACGATGAAACGATCTTCTTCCTCCACCCCTTCAGCACGCACGAATGGCGCTATTTGGCCGGACGACCAGGGGCGCCACATCAACGCCCATGGCGGCGGCGTCCTGTTTCACGACGGGGTCTACTACTGGTACGGCGAGCACAAGATCGCTGGCGACGCCGGAAACGTCGCCCATGTCGGCGTCCACGTGTACGCCTCGCGAGATCTCTTGAGCTGGCGGGACTCCGGCATCGCGCTTGCGGTTTCGGACGATCCGGAGAGCGAGATCGCGACCGGGTGCGTGATCGAGCGTCCTAAGGTGGTCTACAACCGGCTGACGCGTAAGTTCGTCCTCTGGTTCCACCTCGAATTGAAAGGGCAGGGGTACTCCGCGTCGCGCAGCGGGGTTGCGGTGTCCGATTCCCCGACCGGGCCTTTCCGCTATCTCCGTTCGGTGCGGCCCGATGCGGGCGTCTGGCCCGACGGCAAGGGGGCGGAGCAGAAGTTGGTCGTGGCCGAAGCCGCTGCGCTGCGCGGCCGTGCCTTCAGTGGAGGCGTCAACGACGAGGTGCCGCAACTGCCCATCCTCGCCCGCGATGTCGAGGGCGGACAGATGGCTCGGGACATGACGATTTTCGTCGACGACGACGGCAAGGCCTACCATCTCTTCTCCTCGGAGGAAAACAGCACACTCCATCTTTCGCTGCTGTCCGACGACTATCAATCCCACGCCGGGCGGTTTGTCCGCATCTTCGAGAACCGCTGGCACGAGGCACCGGCGCTATGCAAATGCGGCGGACGCTACTGGATGCTCATGTCCGGCTGCACCGGCTGGGCGCCGAACGCCGCGCGCGCGGCGACCGCGCCCTCCATCTGGGGGCCGTGGACGGAACTTCCAAACCCCTGCCGGGGCGTGAATCCGGAAAACGGCCTTGGGCCGGAGAAGACCTTCGGCGGACAGAGCACCTATATTCTCAAAGTCGAAGGGGATCCGGATCGTTTCGTGGCGATGTTCGACCGCTGGAACCCCGACGACGCCATCGACGGACGCTACATCTGGCTGCCGATGGTCTTCGGAGAGACGGATTACACCATTCCCTGGCGGAATGTCTGGCCGTAGGCGGGCGAGCCGGCGCAACGGCAGCCCACTTTTTTTCACATCATCGTCCACGTTCGCAGCAAGGTATTTCTCGGGATGAGCAAAGCATACGAAGACCTTAAACGCCGCATGGCCAGCGGTTGGAACACCTGGAACACCCGGAGCGTCACCTCGCACGTCCTGCTTCCCGAAGCCTTCGCCATCAACCTGGGCTTCCGGGAATATCGCGGTGGGACCTGCCTGAAAACGCCCCTGATCGGACGGCAAGGAGAACACGACGAGGTGGTTCATCCCGGCCCGCACGCCCACAACGGCCGCTACACGTCGCTGCGCCTGAAGTGGCGCGACCTGGAGGTCTCCGTCGAGACCGGACATGACGGTGCGGACCTCGTCGTCCTGGTCACCCCGCTGGCGGACAACCCGTACCACGCTTCCGCGTTGATCGTCGATTCCGCCATGCTCTGGAACCGGCCCGGCAAGCTGTCCCGCGAGTCCAATTCGCTGACGGCGGAGCTCCCCGGCCGGACGATCACGGCCTACGCCACGGCGGATCATGTCGCGGAGAACTGGACGGAATCGACGACCCCCTATCTCTGCCTGCCGCTGACGGAGCCTGTCGGAATCGCCACGGGCCGATTCCGCCCCGCTCCGGAAATCCGGGCGATTCTCGAGCAGCGGCGGCGCGAGCATGCGGCGGCCGCGGAACGCTTCGGGGATCTGGCCGACGTCTACGACGCCGTTCGCACCTCCATGGCCTGGGACACGATCTACGAGCCCGACAAGGACCGCGTCGTCAGCACGGTCAGCCGCCTCTGGAACACGGGCGGCGCGGGCTATTCGCTCTTCTGCTGGGACAACTACTTCGCCGGCTACCTGGCTTCGATCGACTGCAAGGAGCTGGCCTACGCCAACCTCGTGGAAATCACACGGGAGAAGGTGGAGGAAGGATTCGTTCCGAACTGCGCGCATGGAACATTCTCCTCGCACGATCGCTCGCAGCCCTGCGTCGGTTCGCGCATGCTCCTCGAAGTCTATCGCCGCTACCGGGAGAAATGGTTGCTGGAGGAGCTGTTCGACGACCTGCTGGAATGGAACCGCTGGTGGCCGGCGCATCGCGACACGGAGGGCTATCTGTGCTGGGGATCCGAGCCGTACAACCCGGCGATCGGCAACTACTGGGAGCTGAACGGGGTCAACGACCGATACGGCGCGGCGCTCGAATCCGGCCTGGACAATTCCCCCATGTACGATGAAATCCCCTTCGATGCCGAACGCCACCAGCTCATGCTTGGCGACGTGGGGCTGATGGCTCTCTACGTGATGGACTGCGAGGCGCTCGCCGCCATTGCGGACGAACTGGGCCGCGATGAAGCCGCGGAGCTGCGGAAGCGCGCGGCGACCTACCGCCTGCGGCTTGCGGGGATGTGGGACGACGAGACGGGGCTGTTCTTGAACCGCCGCACCGACACCGCGCAACCGGAGCACCGCCTCTCGCCCACCCACTTCTATGCCCTGCTGGCGCGATGCGCCACCCCGGACCAGGCCGCGCGCATGTTGCGGGAGCACTTCTACAATCCCAAGGAATTCTGGGGGGAATGGATCCTGCCCTCCATCAGCCGCGACGACAAGGCCTTTCCCGAGCAGAGCTACTGGCGCGGCCGGATCTGGGCGCCGATGAACTTTCTTGTCTACCTCGGCCTGCGCGAGTACGACTTGCCGGAAGCCCGTGCGGACCTGGCCGACAAGTCGCGCCGCCTGCTCCTGCGGGAGTGGCTGGAGAAGGGGCATGTGCACGAGAACTACTGCCCCCTCACGGGCGAAGGATGCAACGTGCAGAACTCCGACCGTTTCTACCACTGGGGCGCCCTGCTCGGCATGGTTGCCCTGATCGAAGCCAGCCAGGTCGCGCCCCCCGAAGCGCCGCTATCGCTCTAGAGCGGCCAGTCATCCGTACGGAAAGGCGATGCCGGCAGCCCTTCCTGGTTATAGAGGTTGAATTCCGGGGGACACTGGGCGAAGGCGTATCGCACCGACTTCGGATCGGCGACGCCGTCGGCGTGGACGACGACCGTGCTTCCCTCGATCTCCGCCTGCGCGGGGACGAACGTCTGGTCGCTTCCCGCAATCACGAAGCCCTTCAGTGCGTTCCCGTCCTTGGCCACCAGACCTCCGCCTACCGAATCGAACGTCACCCGGATCTTGTCGCCATCCACTTTCATCGACTTGTAGATCGGGCCTGATGAGACCAGCTTCTCGCCGTAGGCGATGCTTCTGGCCTCCAGAGCCGCGCGGTATCCGACGTCCCGCTTGTTTTTCGGATGGATTTCAGCCTCGGCATAGCCCTCCTTGTCCGCCAGGTCCAGCGTGACCGCCAATCCCGCATACGGGTCTTCCCGGGCGACCTGGAACTGGGCATCGCGTGCGATGGCGAAACCGGGCTCCTTGGCCTCTCCCGTTCGCCAGTTGCAGAGCTGGACGATGATGAAAGGCATTTTCGGGTCGCGCTGCGCCTCGCGCCACTGCGCGATGAAGGCCTTCAGTTTGGCGGCGTAATGGACATCTCCCCCGTTGTGCTCGCCCTGGTACCAAACCACGCCCTTGATGGCGAAAGGGGACATAGGCGCGATCATGCCGTTGTACAGGGCGCCGGCGTAGTTGAACGCCTTGCCGTCGTACCCGGCATTCAGGCCATCCTGGATTCCCCACATGATGGCCTCACCATAGGCTTTTGAGGAGGGCTGGACGCCTTCAGGCGGATTCGGGAAGGGGGCGTTCTTGACCCCGTCCGCTTCCCATCTGTCCGTTGACGGCACCGTCCACTTCTCTTTCGGGACCCGGGCCAACGCCGCGGGGCTCATATAGGACTCGATCTGCGTCCCCCCGTTGGTGATCATCATCAACCCAATCGGAAGCTTTCTGGCCTCCATGATTTCGCGGCCGAAATAGTATCCCACGGCCGAGAAACCGCCCCAGATTCCCCAGGAAACCGTCAGAGGCGTACACCGGTTCCAGTTGGCCTGGTAGTCGCACATCACATTGTTATCCTGTTGCAGGCGGTAGACCGCTTGCGGCGTTGCGCTCACCTGCTTGGGTGCAGTCCAGAGCCGCATCATGGGGTGGTTTGCCGCCGCGAGGACATCGGGGGACTGCCCATAATATCCGGAATTCACGAAATTGAGCCCGAAATCCATATTCGATTGCCCAATGCAGACCCAGACGTCCCCGATCATGACGTCATGGGCCGTTGGCCGGCCGTCCAGCGACAGGACATAGGGTCCGCCGGCGGGCATCGGATCGAGCACCACCATCCAGTATCCATTCGGGTTGGCTTTGACCATTTTCGTCTGGTTGTGGAACTGGACCTTGATCTGCTGCCCGGGGTGCTCGGCCCACCCCCAGACGGGAACAGGCTTGTCTCGCTGCAGGACCATGTGGTCGCTGAACGTCCCGGCCAAGCCGGACGTCAAACGGGTGACGCTGACGTCATCGATGTCGAAGTGCGCGCCTTCCATCTGGTTGGCGCCGATTCCCAGTCGGGTCAAGTCCCGCCATTGGATGTTCGTGACTCCGTTGCAGTAGCGAATCATCGTGAACTTGTTCCACTCATCGTCGCCGATTGTCCAGACGCCTGCGCCGAAGTTGGCGCCGAGAACGTCCAGCCCCATGGGGCCGCGCACGCCCGGGGTTCCCTTGACCCAGGCCGACACCTCGTAGAGGCCGGGGTCGAAGTGGCCCGGGTCCGGGGCGCGGAGGACGACCTGGTTCCGGGAGGGGACAAGCCGGAGGAAGCGCTTCCCGGAATGGGCCTGGCTGGGATCTTCCACCACCATGGCTTCATCCGGCTGGATGCGGGCCAGGTGATCGGCGAAACTCAGGAACTCCCATCCGCCCGGCGGCACATTCGTCGGGATTGGCGTCATATCCTCGAAAGACGCGTTGGGCACCAGATTGGTGGAGGGTGCGGCACCCGCTCCGGTTGCGATGCCCAGACCGAGCATCAACATGCAGTAGACCGACGTAAGACGATTAGACATCATTGCCGTGACTTTCCCTTATTGCCGTGTGATCGTGAGATATTCGAGCCAGATTCGCATGCGTCCCCACGAGGAGAAGTAGAGGGTGTCGCCCGGCTTCACCGGTACCGTCAGCTCGACCGGTTCTTGTCCCGACTCCTGGGGCTTGTACGACCCCGACCAGAGCTCCTTGCCCGACTTGTCATTGACTGAGAAAATGCCCGTCTCCGGAACGGATCCATCCACGAACCGGATCTTGAACGCCACCTTGACCTTCCCATCGACCGGACTGGTCCAAGCGAGGATCGCACGGGAATTGCTGTCGGTGCTCCGCTCCTGGCCCGAGAACTGCAAGACGGGCGGATCCCACTTGCTCCAGACAACCTGGGTGATGCAGCGTCCATCCCCTAGGTATCCAACACCGTTGGGGTGCGGGTAGAGCATCCTTTGGAGGCCGGTGCCGTCAACGGGAATGTCCTCTCCCGATGCCGCTTCCTTGAAATAATAGGTCCAAACCGGCGTGCCCTTGCTGTCGGGGAATGGGTTGAGGGAAGCGTTCCGTTGAAGGATTTCCAGCGTGTCCCACTTGAAGCCGGCTTCGTACTCGGCCGGTTTCCGGGTTGGATCGGTCTTGGCCTTGAATTCCTCCAGGTTGCTCTTGCCGTCGCCATCCATGTCGGCGGAGGCCACCATGCTCGTGGCGGCGCTGAAATCCCGCCAGCGGCCGGTCCAGTACATCTCGTAGGCGTTTGACAGACCATCATGGTCGTCGTCTGCGTAGAAATCCTTCTGCGGATAGGGTTGGCCGGGGAAGTCCTCTTTCCAGAACTCCTCGTCGAGGTTGCTGGCGCAGTACAGCGTCTGGTTCGGGAACAGCGGCGTGTCCGTCACCGTCTGCGGTCCCTTGATCGAGACCACAGTCCTGCCGCCGCGCAGCAGATCCACTTGCGCCTTGCCTTTCTGGAATTTGAATTTCTCGACATGGAGCCCGGCGGGGACTTCAGCTTTCTGGTCGCCGGCCTTGATGGTGCCCGGTGCGCTGAGGATGGTCAGCACTTCCAGGCTGGAGCCCCAGCAGCCCCCCTGGAAGGGGTAGGTTTCGCCGTACGATCCACGGTGGGTTACGAACACAAGGTCGCGCTTCACGGCCGGCGGCTTCCCGGTCTTCCACCAGGATGCATAATAGCGGTTGATCGCCCCGATCCCGTAGCCGGTGGCGTGGGTCGGCGCCAGACTGGTGTGCTCCCCGTAGTCGTTCCAGGTGGCGAACTGGATGAGCGAGGCCCCCTGGTCGATGGCGCGCATCCAGGTCTCGCGCAACTTGTCGGTGCCGTCGATGGGGACCGTGTTCCAGCCGATGTTGTCGTACTGGTACCAGACCGAAGGCGCCCAGTCGGCACCGGCCTTGCGGACGGCTTCCGACATCTGCTGCATGAAGTCCTTGTTCTGGGTGATGCCGTTGAGGTCGATGAAATTACCAAGAGCGCCGAAGTACTTGCAGAGCACGGGCGCCGCCTCCAGCAGGAGGTCGGTGTCGGGCGTGGACACGTCGCCCTTTCCCGCCAGGAAGAGTTCGCTGAAGTCGAGATAGAAGTCGATGGGCTGCCCGACCTTCGCCTCCACTTTCTTGTAGGCGTTGATGAGATCCTCCCATCCCTCCGGGGTGGAAAGCGGACGTGCGTCGCTTGCACCGGCCAGAATCCCCTGTCCCTGATAAGTGAAGACAAGGGGTTTGCCATTGCGCCGCGCCAGCTTCGGGCTCTTGCCGTGGTTCTGGATCAGCCAGGTGACGGCCTCCTCGTAGGCTTCCTGCCTTGTGCCTCCGCCCATGCTCCACGGGTCGATGCAGATCGTGACCGAGAACGGGTAGTTGCCGGCCTCCGCCGCCTTGATCAGCGCCGTCACCGTTTCCTTGGCAATGTCCCCACCCGCCCACGTGTCGATGGCGAATCCGTCGATGCCGGATCGGAGCGCACGGCGGATTTCCAAGTCCGCGCTTTTCTCGGCCCCGATCGAATCGGGCAGTTCCGGCAGCAGGGGCCAGGTCTTGAAGCGCCCGCCCTTCACGTTCTGTCCGCTTCCGTCATGGCGGAAACCCTCGCGGAACTCGGCGTCCCGGAACTGATGGTAGAAGATCGGACCGCTGCCCACGGGGAAGCAGCCCATGTAGTGGGCGAAGATCTTGCGCGGTTCATGTCCCCGGGCTTCGACGAGCGTCGGGAGAAGCAGGGTGGATGCAAACGTCAGAATGGCGATGGAGAGGTGTTTCATGGGATGTGTCCTAGTGTGTTGCTTCTCGACTACCGCACGAGGATGACCAGGCCCTGCGTGAAAAGCTCGTAGGGGCCGATGTCGACGACCTTCTTCGCGATACGGGCGTTGACGCCGCCCATGTCCGTCGTGCCAACCATCCACGCCTGGTTCGTTCCGGCGTCCACGCACGGCGAGTCGCTGGTTAGGCGGTAGTTGCCCTGGGCCGCGTTGACGAAGAGCGGATCGGTGGCGATCGAGTTCGTGAAGCAGCCGTCTGCGATGTTGTTGAAGTTGGCGACGGTGTTGCCGTAGGCGCAGCAGTTCACGACATGGCAGTCGGCGTTCTCGTCGGTGCCGCGACCGATGCCGAAGCCGTCGTTGTCGTAGGCGATGCTGTTGCGGGCGGTGTTGCCGGCGGCCAGGCGCCAGGAGCGCCAGAAGACGAAACCGCCGCGGTTCGCGTCTGCCGTGCCGGAGCCGTTGCCGACGGCGAGGCAGTTCTCGGCGCGGATGTCGCCGGAGGAGCCCGACCAGAAGCCGGCCGTTCCGTTGTTGTTGGCGATGCACTGGTAGGCGACCACGTTGGTGCACTCCGG
>CAYVJM010000097.1:0-8191 GCA_964451695.1 uncultured Lentisphaerales bacterium
GGAGATGCTGGCGGACTGCTTCGAGCCCGTCGAGACCGGCATCCGCACCGAGATCGTCGAGAAGTTCTGGCCGAAGCGCGGCTGAGCCTCCAGGCGGTTTCGCGGAGAAGATCGACCATGGCCAAGATCAAGCTGACGAAGACGGAGCTGAAGGCGCAGCGGGACGCGCTCGCGCGCTTCCAGCGCTTCCTGCCGATGCTCCAGCTCAAGAAGCAGCAGCTCCAGCTTGAAATCTCCACGATGCGCACCCGAGTCGAGGACGCCGAGCGCGAACGCGAGGCCCTGCTCGCGGGCGCCGCTCCGTGGCTCGGCCTCCTCGCCGACGAATCCGCCGAGATTCCCGTCGTGCTCGAGCGCGTCCGCACCGGTCAGGGCAACATCGCCGGCGTCGCCATCCCCGTCTACGAGGGCGTCGACGTCTCGCGCCCCGAGATCGACCTTTTCGCCACGCCCGCGTGGGTGGACGAGGCCGTCGAGGCGGGCGCGCGACTCATCGGCTTCGCGGCGCGCATCGACGTCTTGCGCGAGCAGATCACCCGGATCGAGGCCGAGCTGCGCACGACGTCCCAGCGCGTGAACCTCTTCGAAAAGGTCAAGATTCCCGAGTGCCGCGAGAACATCCGTCTCATCGGCATCGCGCTCGGCGACGAGCAGACGTCCGGCGTCGCGCGCGGCAAGATCGCCAAGAGCCGCGACAAGGGCGGCGAGCCCGCGCAGCGGGCGGAGGAGGGCGCGGCATGATCGTCCCGATGAAGCACGTCACGTTGCTCTGCACCCCCGCCAGCCGCGAGGCGGCTCTCGCGCGCCTCGCCGAGATGGACGTGCTGCACGTCGAGCTGCGCCTGACGGACACCGCGGCCATCGGCCGCGCCCGCACTGGCGTCGAGGCGGCGCAACGCGCCATCGCCGTCGTCCAGACCGCCGCGCGGGGCGACTGGCGGCAGCTCGCCATCAAGGGCGCCGCTTCTGTGCCGGACGCCGAGGCGCGCGACCCGCTCGTGGGCGACGTCAACGACCTTGCCGACCGCTATCTCGCGTTGCGCGAGGAGGCCCGCGCGCTGGAGACCGAGGTGCGCCGCTTCGCGCCGTGGGGCGATTTCGATCCCGCCGACGCTGCGCGCCTCGCCGAGGCGGGCCGCCCCGTCGCGCTCTTCAAGGCCGCCCCCGGCGCCGCGCTCCCCGAGGCCGGCGACGGGCTTGTCGCCATCCTTTCGCGTGACAAGGCGGGCGTCTATGGCGCCGTCGTCGGCGCGCCGCTTCCCGAGGGCTTCGCGGCCCAGCCCATGCCGCCCGCACGCCTCTCGGCGCTGGAGGCGGACCGCGACGCCCGGCTCGCGGCGATGCGCGAGACTGCGGAGGCGCTCGCGGCCCACGCGAAGGACCTGCCCGAGCTGGAGGCGCGGATGCGCCGTGGCGGCGAGATGTGGGAATACGTGGCCGTCGCCGAGAATCTGACGGTCGAGGGCCCGGTGGCCTTCATCACGGGCTACTGCGACGCCCGCCAGACGGACGCGCTCCGGTCCGAAGCCTCGCGCCGCGGCTGGGGCCTCGCGCTGCGCGACCCCGAGCCGGGCGAGGACGTGCCGACGCTCCTCGAACCCCCGCGGATCTTCCGCCCCGTGACGAGCCTCTTCAACGCCCTGGGCATCATGCCGGGCTACACGGAGACGGACGTGAGCGTGCCGTTCTACCTCTTCTTCACGCTCTTCTTCGCGATGCTCATCGGCGACGCGGGCTACGGTGCGCTGATTCTGCTGATCGCGGCGGTCGCGCAGCGCAAGACGCGCGCGAAGTTCGGCGGCGCGGTGCCCAAGGCCGTCGGCTCGGTGTTCACGCTGCTCTACCTCTTTGGTGGCGCCACGATCGTCTGGGGCGTGCTCTCGGGCACGTACTTCGCGATGCCGCAGACGGCGATTCCGGCGTGTCTGCGGTTCAAGTCCATCGCCTTCCTCGGCGACATGAACCACATCATGCAGCTCTGCTTCACCATCGGCGCCGTCCACCTCAGCGTGGCGCGTCTCTGGAACGCGGCCGCCCTCTTCCCGAACAAGAAGTGCCTCGCCGAGATCGGCTGGTTCGGCGTCGTGTGGAGCATGTACATGATCGTCTGCAGCATCGTCGTGGCGGGCTTCCAGTACCCCGCGTGGGGCGTGCCGACGATGGTCGTCTCGGTGATGCTGATCGCGCTGTTCATGCTGGACGTCTCGGAGCTTCGCGAGAACGGGGTGAGCCTGGCCATGCTCCCGCTCAACGTGATCAGCTCGATGGGCGACATCATCTCCTACGTGCGCCTCTACGCCGTGAGCCTGGCTTCCGTGAAGGTCGCCGAGAACTTCAACGCCATGGCCGTCTCGATGGACATGCCGATGGCCGTCAAGGTTCCGCTGATGACGCTCATCCTGCTCTTCGGTCACGGTCTCAACTTCGCCATGGGCGGCCTGAGCATCCTCGTCCACGCCGTGCGTCTCAACACGCTGGAGTTCTCCGGCGCGAAGGGCGTCACGTGGAGCGGCCGCCCGTTCAAACCTTTCAAGTCCACGGTACCGCAGACCGCCTCGGCGGCCGAGCGGCCGTCCTAGTCCGCCAACACCACCACAAGCACTCCGGCGTCCGCCAAGCGGCGGCGCCGACAAGGAAGGAAACGAAACATGCAATCCGATATCGCACTGGGAATCGCCGGCGGCATCATGGCCATGGCGCTGGGAGCCGTCGGCTCCGGCCTGGGAACGGGCGCGGCGGCCTCGGCCGCCATCGGCGCGTGGAAACGCTGCTATGCGCAGGGCAAGCAGGCGCCCTTCATCCTGCTCTCCTACGTCGGCGCGCCCATCACGCAGACGCTCTACGGGATGATCCTGATGTTCACGATCAAGGACGTGGCGAAGAGCCCCGACCTGATTCCGGGCTCGGGCCTCGCGATGCTCCTCATGGGCGCGTTCGCCGGCCTCTCGCTGGGCGTCTCCGCCTGGCTTCAGGGCCGCGCCGGCGCCGCGGCGGCCGACGCCCACGGCGAGACGGGCTCCGGCCTCTCGAACAACCTCTCCGCGCTGGGCATCATCGAGACGGTCGCGATCTTCACGATGGTCTTCACGCTCATCGCGTCGGGCGAGATGAAGGCCGACAAGACCGCCGCGGGCGATCTTCCCGAGGCCCCGGTGGCCACCGCTGTCGCGGAGTAGTCGCGAGCCGCTAGAGGCGCAGACCGAACTTCGGCTTCGCCGGCATGGCGGCGACGGCGTCCGCGATCATCTGCGCGCACTGGTCGAGATCGGAGAGAGAGACCAATTCGACGGCGGAGTGCATGTAGCGCAGCGGGATGCTGACCTGCGCGACCGGCACGCCCGCGCGGGTGTGCCGGATGGCGAAGGCGTCCGTACCGTTGCCCCGTGCGCGGGGCTGGATCTGCAGGGGCAGCTTCGCCGCCTCGGCCGCCTCGCGGAGACAGGTGTTGAGCGCGGGGTCGTACGTGGGACCGACGCCGAGCACGGGACCCCCGCCGACTTTGATGACGCCGGTCTTCTTGGGCTGCCCGCCCGGATCGTCGCTTGCGAAGGTGACGTCCACGGCGATGCCCGCGTGCGGGTCGATGCCGTAGGCGGCCGTCGTCGCGCCCAGCAACCCCACTTCTTCTTGCGTGGCGCTCACGGCGTGGACGGCGACGTTGAGCTTGCGCCCCTTGAGGCGGCGGAACGCCTCGGCCACGACGAAGACGCCGGCGCGGTCGTCGAACGCGCGCGCGGAGACGAGGCCGTTCATCAGTTCGCGCCAGCCCGATTCGACGATGCCGGCCGAGCCGAGCGGCAACGCCTTGAGCGCCTCGTCGGCGCTGGTCGCGCCGATGTCCACCCAGAGGTCTGAGATGTCCTTGATACCCTCTTCGCGCTCCTTCGCGGACATCAGGTGGATCGCCTTGCGGCCGATGACGCCGCGCACGAGCCCCTTCGGGCCCTGGAAGACGACGCGTTCGCCGGACAGAAGCTGCGTGTTCACCCCGCCGATGGGCTGGACGTAGATGAAGCCCTTTTCGTCCACGTGCTGGACCATGAGCCCGATCTCGTCGCAATGGCCGTCGAGCATGACGCGCACCGGGGCGCCGGCGTTGAGGACCGCGTGCAGGTTGCCGTGGCAGTCGAGGGAGACGGAGTCCGCGAAGGGCCGGACGTAGTCCGCCACGAGGCGCTGCCCAGCCGTTTCGGATCCGCTGGGGGTTATGGCTTCGCAGAGGGAGCGGAGAAATTCGAGCTGGGGTTTCTTCATGGGAGTTTCTGGTTCATTGGAGGGTTGATCAGCGGCAGAAGGCGATGAACGCTGCCTCGGCTTTGAAGGTTCGGCGGTCGGAGGGCCCGGAAGGCGCGAGGGTGATGGCGGAGAGGCGGAAGGAAGTCTCGGCGGCCTCCATGATCGCCGCCAGCGTTTCAGCGGAAACGGCGTTCCACGTCGCCGTGGTCGTCACCCGGCGCAGTCCGGAGGCGGGCAGGACGTCCTCCCGCGCCTCCGCGCCGTCGGGGCGGAGAGCGGGAAACGATGCGGAGAGAAACGCCGCGAAATCGGGTTCGGTAGATGAGTTCGCGGGCTGCGCCTTCAGTTGGTCCAAGGCGTCGCGATAGCCGTTCAGCGTCATCAGCTCCGGTTCGAGCTGCTTCAAGAGGGCGAGATGGCGCGTACGTGCCGCCTCGTGGCGCGCGGCGCGATGGAGCGCGACGCCCGCGAACGCGACAGACGCGAGCCAGACCGTGGCGGCGGCGAGGCAGGCGAGGCGTGCCGATCGAAGGGCGTGGACGTTGGCGTTCATGGCTGGGGCGTGTGGATGAAGAACTGGACCGTACCGTCGGAGGCGGTTTTCGGGATTTCGGACATCACGGTCTGGAAGCCGGCGCCGGCGAGAAGCTGGACGAAGGCGTCCGCCTTTTCGGCGGAAGCCGCCGTGCCCGAAGCCGTCAGACTGCGGGCGTCGAGGGCGAGATGGTGCAAGGTCGTTCCGGATTGCGCGGCCAGCGCGGCGAGGCGGTTCAAGCGGGAGACCACGGCGTGGTCGCGGTAGGCGACGACCGCGGGATCGAGCTGCGCGGCGAGACCGGCGCGGGCGTCTTGGACGGCGCGTTCGCCGCGCGTCTTGACGTCGTAGCCGGCGAGTTCGTCGACGGCGCGTTCGAACGCGGTCTCCGCAGCGCGCGCCTGCCGCTGCGCGCGGGCGAGGACGAGTCCCGCGAGCGGGAAGAGGATCGCGGCGCTGACGGCCAGAACGGCGGCGAGGCGGAACAGCGGGCGCGCCTGCTTGCGGATGAGCGCGGGGTGCGCGAAGGCGCCGGTGCGGAGGTTGGCGTCATCGCCGCGTCCTGCGCGGGCGGCGTCGGCGGCGAGGGAGCGAGCGAGGAGGAATTCGGGTGCACGCGCGGTGGTCAGGCGCGCCGCGTCCGAGCCCAGAGCCGCGCGGAGTCCCTCCGCGGCGCTGGCGTGGGCGGGGCCCGCGAGGATACAGACGAGACCGTCGGGGAGACCGCCGCAGGCGAGGCGGAGACGCTTGGGGAATTCAGCCGGATCCGTCTTGAACACGGTCTGGCGCTCGAGCGCCGCGCCGCGGCCGGTGACGAGGAGGGTCTGGGCGGCGCCGCAGAGGAAGAGTGCGCGCGGCTCGGCGTCCGTCGCCGGAGGAATCTCGGCAAGGGCCTGCGACCACGCGGCCAGCGCGGGCGGGACGATGCGGGCGGGGTTGCATCCCGCCTGGGCCAGCGCCTCGATCCGCTGCCGAAGGTCCGGGTGGCGGACCGCATGGGCGAGGCGGGTTGCGCCCTGGCGCGTGAAGGCGTACTGGCATTCCGAGAGGGGGAGGGGAAGCTGGACGTCGAGGAGCGATGGGAGGATGCGGGCCAGTTTCGCTTCGGGGAGGTCGGGGGGCTGGAGCGCGATCAGCAGGCACGTGGCGGGGGCGGCGGCCGCGGCGCAGGAGACGCCGTCGGCGAGGCGGGCCGCGAGGTCGGCGGGGGCGGAGGCGCAGGCTTCCTCGAAGACGACGGAGCCGCGAGCGAAGCCGGCGAGACGCAACGCGCCATCGGCAGCGTCGACGCCCAGGCTCTCGGCTGCTTTTCTGCGCTTCATCGTCCGCATGGGGGGTGTCATGGGTGGGGGGTGAAATGTCCCGCTAGTTGCGGTGGTGGCGGTGGTGGGAGGAGCGCCGCCGGCCCGACTGGCGGGTCTGCTCGGCCACCTCGTGCTTCCAGCGCCGGTACTTCATGTAGCGGCGGGTCCAGTCGATGACGAGGGCGATGCCGAAGAAGCCGAGTCCGATGATCAGCATCCATTTGCCCAGACTGCTCAGGCCGTGGGGGCGCAGCGACGGATCGGGATTGAGGTTGGCCACGGCAAGCAGGACGCCGCCGATGAGCGCGAGGAGCGTTGGCGCGGCGTAGGCGATGGTCATGAAATTCAACATGCGCCGCTTCTGGATCTCCGTCATGCCGGGGCGGCGGTGGGCGTTGTGCCGATGGTGGCGGTGGGAGGAGCGTTTGCGGACCACGGGAGCCTCTCCGGCGTCTGGAGAAGGGCTCGCAGACGCCGTCGCGGGGAGGGTGGGAGGTTGCTGCAGATTGTCGCTCATAACGGCTCAATGAAAAGACGAGCCGAATTATACGCGCAAATCCGCAGTTTTGGAAGGGCAAAGACCGGCCTAGAGCGAAAAGCCGCCGTCGACGACGAGGTCGGCGCCGGTGACGTAGGCGCCAGCGTTCGAGCAGAGAGCGAGTGCCAGGCCCGCGCAGTCTTCGGGCGTGCCCAACCGGCCGGCCGGGATGCTCTTGAGGAGCGTCTCGGCGAAGGCCGGGTCGGAAAGCGCCCGGGCGTTGCGGTCGGTGGCGATGACGCCCGGTGTCAGGGTGTTCACCGTGACACCCCTGGAGGCGTATTCCTTGGCGGCGGTGAGCACGAGCGCGCGCATCGCGGCCTTGGTGGCGGCGTAGATGGCGAGGCGCGGTGCGGGGCGGGCCTGGTTGACGCTGCCGATGGCGAGGATGCGGCCCCAGCCGCGTTCGGCCATCTTCGGACCGAAGGCGCGGACGAGGCGGAACGAGGCACGCACGTTCGCATTCACCAGGGTGTCGAACGCGGCGTCGGAGAAGTCGGCGAGGCGCCCGTAGGATTGCGCGGAGGCGTTGAGGACGAGAATGTCCGCGTCCGCGCAGGACGCGGCGAGGTCGTCGCAGGCGGCGGCGGATCCGATGTCGGCGAAGCGCGCGTCATGCGCGATGCCGGCGGCGTCCGCCTCGGCGAGCGCCGTGCGGAGGGCAGGGGAGTCCGAGGCGCCGTGGAAGACGACCTTGGCGCCGGCCCGGCCGAGGGCCATGGCGATGGCCTTGCCGATGCCGCGCGAGGAGCCCGTGACGAGGGCGGTCCGGCCGGCGAGGGAGAAGGAAGGTTCCATGTTAGAAGTACCCGCCTTTCTCGATGATCTCGGAAATGGTGTCGCCCTGGCGGACCCAGGAGAAGATGTCGATCTCGTTGCGTTCGATGCCCTCGGCGCGCAGGAGGACGTCGTAGGCGATTTCGCGCGGGATGCAGAGCACGCCGTCGATGTCCCCGAAGATGATGTCGCCGGGGCGGACGGTCACCTTGCCGATGCGCACGGGCACCTGGTAGTGGGTGATCATGCAGCGGCCGAGGGAGCCGTTGGAGGTGCGGTACTTGTAGAAGACGGGGAAGTTCTGCTCGAGGATCTGCTTCGTGTCGCGGATGCCGCCGGCGATGACGGCGCCGCGGATACCCTTGGTCTTGGCTGTGGCGGTCATGACGCCGCCCCAGAGCGAGGCCTCGGTGTCATCGGAGGTGTCCCAGACGACGACGCCTTCGGGCTTGAAGTCGTCGAGCATCTGGGCGCGGAAGGTCATTTCGCCCTCGATCATGCAGTTGGGGGCGCTTTTCACGGTGAAGGCTTCGCCGCAGAGGGTCATCTCGTCGCGGAGCGGCATGATGCTGCTGGGAAGGTTCTGGTTGAGGAGGGTGAGCTCGCGCATGACGTCGTTGATGGCGCCGGTGTAGAGTTTTTCGTAGCGCTCGCAGAGTTCCTTCACGGGGATGGGGAAGGTGTTCGCGGGGATGTGCTGGCGCGTGGCGATGAGCTTGTCGAGCTTCATGAGGCCGGCTTCTTTGGCCTTCGTGCGCATGTCTTGCAGTGATGGCATGGTTGTGTTCTCCTGGGTGTGTT
>CAYVJM010000098.1:0-8182 GCA_964451695.1 uncultured Lentisphaerales bacterium
GCGCCGCGATCTCGCCGATGCAGCCGCGCAGGTCGCCGGTGCGCCTGACGTTGAGCGTCACGAAGCAGCCCGCCTTGCGCTTGAGCGACGGCGAGGCCTCCTTCCCGAAGTGGTCCGCCGGGAGCGCCTTGCCCGTCTCGAAGACATGGCGGATCGATTCCCGGGCGAAGCGCAGCAGGGTGCGCTTGTCCTCGGGCGGCAGGAAGTCTTCGGCCGGTGCGTTCGCGGGCGCTGCGGCCGGCGCGCCGTTCCAGTTCGCCCAACCGGCCGCGCAGAGGTAGCAGACGAAGCGCGAAGCGTCGCCCGCGCCGTCGTCGGACGAGGTGGCGTAGTGGAGGCGCTCGAACTTCGCGTTGGACGGCAGCGTCGCGATCAGGAGCGCGAGCGGGTGGCGGCCGCAGATCGTGGCGCCCGTCGCGTCGAGGTAGTCGGCGAAGCCCGCGGCGTCGTGCGCGGCGAGGCGGGCGAAGGCCTCGAAGTCCACGTCGCGGGCGCGCCGCAGCGCTTCGCCGGGCGGGAAGGGGGCGTAGTCGAAGTCCTCGCCGTAGTGCGTGAAGTCGGAGCTGACGACGAGAAGCGTCTTGTCGTCCAAGATGCCGCGCAACGCGGCGGCGGCGCGGCCCGTGGCGTGGGCGTCCATGGGGCCGACGATGAAGGGGGCGATCGTGAAGTCCTTCAGCGCGCGCTGGAGCAGCGGATATTGGATTTGCGCGGCGTGCTCGTTGGCGTGGATGGCGTCGTTGCACGCCACGTCCATGCCGCCGGCGACCCGGTGGATCGCCTCGCGGTCGATGGGGATGCGGCCCAGGGGCGTCGAGACGGCGTCGGCTTCCGGGGCGACGAGGCGGTTTGAGAAGGCGGCGCGGTGGCTGGGCGCGAGGATCACGACGCGCCGGAAGGGCGTGCCGAGGATGCGGCGGATGCCGTAGGCGGCGGTCTGCGCCGAATAGGCGTAGCCGGCATGAGGCAGGATCAGGACGTTGGGGGCGGGGCCCGGCGGCGGCGGCGGGGTTTTCGCGAGGCAGGCGTCGACGAAGGCGGCGAGGGCCTCGGCGGTGGCGGGGTACCACGAACCGGCCAGCGTGCTGACGAGCACGCGCGGCGCGGGTGAATCGGGGGGCGGGATGTCTTGGATCATGGATGGACCTCCCTGGAGCATCGGTGAAGGGGTCAGGTCCGGCGCCAGGCGTCGTGGCGCAGGGTGCCGACCCAGCGGTTGAGGGGGAAGGAGGCGCGGAGGGCGGCCGTCTCGAAGACCTTGGCCTGCTCGATGGCCGCGCCGACGGGCATGCCCTTGGCGAGATTGGCCGTGATCGCCGCCGAGATCGTGCAACCCGCGCCATGGGTGTAGGCGCCCGCGACCAGCTCGGACTCGAGGCGGGCGACCGACGTGCCGGTGCAGACGACGTCGATCGCCGTCGTCGCGCCGGCCAGCTTGCTGCCGCCCTTGACGAGGACCGTGCGGGCGCCCGCCTTGCAGAGGCGCCGCGCGGCCTCCTCCATGTCCGCCACGGAGGTCAGGGGGCCCATGCCCGCCATGATTCCGGCCTCGAAGAGGTTGGGCGTGACGACGGTGGACAGCGGCATCAGCTCATCGCGCAGGGCGTCCGCCACCTCGGGGTTGAGCGGGGTGGATGCGCCCTTGCAGGCCATCACGGGGTCGACGACGAGATTGGGGATGTTGTAGCGCCGAACGGTCTTGGCGACGAGGGCGATGAGTTCGCGGGTGGCGAGCATGCCGGTTTTGGCGGCGTGGACGCCGATGCCCTGGAGGACGGTGGCGAGCTGGGCCTCGACGGTGGCGAGGTCGACGGGGAAGACATCGTGGCGCCAGTCGGCGTCGGGGTTCTGGGCGACGATGCAGGTCAGCGCGACCATGCCGTAGACGCCGTGTTCCTGGAAGGTCTTGAGATCGGCTTCGAGACCGGCGCCGCCGCTCGTGTCGGAGCCGGCGATCGTCAACGCTTTGAAAGGGGTCGGATTCATGGTGATGTCGCTCCTTGTGGACAAGGGAAGGACTATACGGCATCGGCGCGACAAGTGCGAGCCAAAATCGTGAATTTAGGCGTTGCAATCCCCGCCGTCTTGGGACTATAATCCCGGCCAGTCACTGCGCATTGGCTTGCCTCTTCCCGGACTCCCCCATGTGGAATAAATTTCAAGGGCTCTTTACCAACGATATCGGAATCGATCTCGGAACGGCGAACACTCTGGTCTACGTCAAGGACAGGGGCATCGTCATCCGGGAGCCTTCCGTCGTGGCGATCCAGGAAGGCACCAAGCGCGTCCTCGCGGTCGGCGAAGAGGCCAAGCGCATGCTTGGCCGCACGCCGGGCAACATCGTGGCCATACGTCCGATGAAATCGGGCGTGATCGCGGACTTCGAGATCACGGAGAAGATGATCCGCTACTTCATCAACAAGGTCAACAGCCGGAAGTTGAGGAAGCCGCGGGTCGTGATCGCCGTGCCGGGTGACATCACCGAGGTGGAAAAGAGGGCCGTCAAAGACTCGGCCGAGCGTGCCGGGGCGCGGGACGTCTATCTGATCGAGGAGCCGATGGCGGCCGCGATCGGCGTGGGCCTTCCCGTCCAGGAGCCGGCGGGCAACATGATCGTCGACATCGGCGGCGGCACCACGGACGTGGCTCTGATCTCCCTTGCCGGCATTGTCTACGCGAAAAGTGTCCGCGTCGGTGGCGACGAAATGGACAACGTGATCGTGCAGTACATGCGGCGCGTGTATAATTTGATGATTGGCGAAAGAACGGCCGAGGAGCTCAAGATCAAGATCGGCTCCGCCTACCCCCTCCCGGAGGAAAAGGAGATGGAGGTGAAGGGGCGCGATCTCGTGGCGGGGCTTCCGAAGACGCTCACCATCAGCTCCGAGGAGATCCGAGAGGCCCTCCAGGAGCCCGTGTCGCAGATCGTGGACTCGATCCGCATCTGCCTCGAGAAGTGCCCGCCGGAACTCTCGGCGGACTTGGTGGACCGGGGCATGGTCCTGGCCGGCGGCGGTTCGCTGCTGACGGGTATCGACCGCCTCATCGCCGATACGACGGGGCTGCCGGTGCACATGGCGGACGATCCTCTGACGGCGGTGGCCGAGGGGACGGGCGTCGTGCTCAACGAGCTGGACTGGCTGGCGGAAGTCTCCGTCAGCGGCTCCTCCAGGCACTAGCCCCCTCCGGGGCGCTCCGCCCCCATCGAATGCAGCACGTGTTTCCGCGGCCGGATGCCAAGCATCTGTCTGAAGTCCCATTCGCCGCCAGAAACCGGAAACGCATTTGAAGATAGCCAGGCCAATGATCGGAATCGCCGCTGCATCCGCCGCGGCCCTTCTCGTCCTTTGGCTCTATTCGGCCTTGCGCGGCAGCCTGGCTTCCGCCGTGCGCGACGCCAACGCCCCCTACGGACGCTTCGTGCTCGCCGTCCGCAACGCGGCCTCGGGCTTCTCCGCGGCGTTCGGCTCCTCCATCGAAATCCGTCAACGCGTCCAGGCGCTGGAGGCCGAGAACGCGACGTTGCGCGCCAGCCTCCTGCGCCAAGAGCGCGTCGTCCGCGACAACAACGAGCTTCGCGCCGACCTCGGCCTCCTCGCGGAGCACCCCGGCGCCATCTGCGCCGAGGTGCTTTCCCGTGCCGATTCCGGAGGCTGGTGGCGGGAGGTCCGCCTCGACAAGGGCGCTCGCAGCGGCATCGGGCTCGACGCCCCCGTCGTCAGCCCCGACGGCCTCGTCGGCCGCGTCGTGCGCACGACGGACGACACGGCGGACGTCCTGCTGCTCTCGGACGCGAATAGCAAGGTGGCCTGCCAGATCGAGGGCGAGGCGGCCGGTGCGCGCGGCATCGTCGTCGGGGGCGGCATCCACCGCTCGGAGTCGGCGCTCGAGCTGCTCCATGTCGTCGAGCCCATGAGTCTGGCCTATCTCGACAAGACCGTCGACATCCGGCCGGGCGCGCGGGTCGTCACAAGCGGTCTGGGCGGCGTGTACCCATCCGGAATTCCGGTTGGCGAGGTCGTGGCGTCGAGCCCCGATTCGACCCGCCTCTTCCAGCGCGCCCAGGTGGCGCCGTGCGTCGACTTCGCCTCGCTGCGTCGCGTTTTCGTTCTCGACCGGCGGTCGCCGGCCGGCGCGGGCGGGGGAGGGCGGCGATGAACAAGCGCGCGGCGATGACGGCCCTGGTGATGGCCGTGGCGGTCGTGATGGCGGCGGCGGTCCAGGCGCTCTGCCCGCCCGTGCCGGGCGTGCATCTGAAGGCGCCGTTCCTGCTGGGCGTGCCCGTGTACTACGCGATGCGCCGCGGGGCGTGGCCCGCCCTGGTCTCGGCCGTCTGGTGCGGGGCCCTGGACGACGGGCTCGGCAATCTTCCCTGGGGCGTCTCCTTCGCGGCGTTTCCGCTCATTGCGGCGCTGTGCCTGGTCGCGCTGCGCCGGCAGCTTTCGGAAAGCCTCGCCGCCTGCATGGTCGCGGCGGCGGCCGGCGGGGTTCTGCTCCAGGCGCTGCAGGCGGCGGCGCTGGCTTTCGACGGGCGGCATGCGATGCCGCCGTTTCTTTTCGTGGCGGCGCGCCTTGTGGCGGCCGCGGCGGTCTCCGGCCTTGCCGGCGGCGCCGTGGCCGCGATGGTGCGCCATTGGGACGCATCATGTGGCAACGCGGGAATCGTGAATGAAGGCGACACGTACGGCTGGCGCGCGAATTGACGCGGAGCGGCTGCGTTTCGCGGCCCTCGGCGCCCTGATGCTCGTCGGCATCCTCCATCTGCTCTCAAGTCTCCACCGCATCCAGGTGGAAGACTCGGCCGTCTATGCGGACGCCCAGGACGCCACGAGCTTCCGCCGCGTGCGCCTGCCCGCCACGCGAGGCCGCATCCTCGACCGCAACGGCGTCGTCCTCGCCGACAACCGCCCCTCGTACTGCGTGGCCGTCTACATCGAGGAGCTGCGCCAGTCCGGCCCCTGGTCGAACACCGTGAACCGCGTCGACGCGTTGCTCGACGAGGTGTCCGCCATCGTGGACAAGCCGCGCGAGGTGGATCGCGAAGGCATCTGGGCTCACCTGCACCGCCGCCGCGCGATTCCGCTTTTCGCCTTCAAGGGTCTCGACGAGAGTCAGATGGCGCGCCTTGCGGAGTGGCCCGGCGCGCTGCCTGGCGCCGACATCCACGTCCAGGCGGAGCGGTTCTACCCGCAGGGCGACCTCGCCTGCCACCTCGTCGGCTACGTCGGCGCCGGGCAGCCCCGCGAGGCGGCGGACGAGGAGAACCTCTCGGAGGAAGACCAGGCGTACAACTTCTACCTGCCCGACCTCGCGGGGCGCGACGGCGTGGAGCTGGCCTGCGACGCCGAGCTGGCCGGCCGCGGCGGCGGCCATCTGATCCGCGTGAACGCCGTCGGCTACAAGCACGAGGTGATCCCAGGCCGCCCGCCGGTGCCGGGCCGCGACGTGGTCCTGACCATCGATGCCGACCTCCAGAAGGCGGCGGAGGAGGCCCTTGGCGGCAACCGCGGCGCGGCCGTCGTGATCGACTGCGCCAGCGGCGACCTCCTGGCGGCGGCGAGCGCGCCGCGCTACGACCTGATGGAATTCGTGCCCAGCCTGCCCAGGGCGACGTGGCAGCGTCTCCTGCGCAACCCCGCGCGCCCGCTCGTCAACCGGGCTCTGGGCGGCATCTACCCGCCAGGCAGCATCTTCAAGCCCGTCGTGGCACTGTCCGCCCTCCGCGAGGGCGTCATCACCCCCGACGACATCTACACCTGCACGGGTTCGATCATGGTCGGCCCGCGCACGATCCGCTGCGCGCACCGCTACGGCCATGGCGACATCGCCATGCGCCGTGCGATCGCCGCCTCCTGCAACCCGTACTTCATCGCGGTCGGGATGAAGCTTGGCTTCGAGCCGCGGCTCCACGACGCCTGCGCCGCTCTCGGCTTCGGCCGGTCCGCGTCCATCGGCATTCCCGCCGCGGCGGGCATCCTGCCCTCCGCCGCCTGGAAGCGCCGCCGGTTGCGCGAGGGCTGGCGCGGCGGCGACACGGCGAACATCGCCATCGGACAGGGGCTGCTCTCGATTACGCCGCTGCAGGCGGCCGTGATGACCGCCGCCATCGCCCTCGACGGCCGCGTCCCGAACCCCCGGATTATCCGAGATCGGGGTGACGGTTCGGGCGTCCACGAGCGGTTCGAACTGGCGGCGACGGTGGACTGGCGTGCCGCGGATCTGGCGCTCGTCAAGGCCGGCATGGAGGACGTGATCCACGCGTCGCACGGCACGGGCCGCCGCGCCGCCATCCGGAGCGTCCGCGCCGCCGGGAAGACGGGCACGGCCGAGTACTATGAGCGCGGCGTGCGCAAGAAGCACGCCTGGTTCGCCCTCTTCGCGCCCGTCGATCGGCCGCGCTACGCGATGGCCGTCGTGGCCGAGGACTCCGACGCCGGCGGCCAGACCGCGGCGCGGATCGCGCACCGGATCCTGGCGCACCTCTATGGGGAGGATCCCGACGAGGCGGCGCCCCCTCCGGACGCGGTCGTCGAGCCGGAGGCCTTCGACGAGGAGCCCGAGTCCGAGCCCGTCGAGGCGGCGCCCGGCGCAGAAGGCGGCCCGGCCGCCGGGGAGGATGCCGCATGAAATTCCGCAACCCCTTCCCCGCAGCCCGAGAAGCGGTGCCAAGGCGCCCCGTGCCCCAGATCAACTGGGTCGTCTTCCTCTGCATGGCGCTGCTCCTCGTCGTCGGCGTCTTCTTTGTCCGCAGCGCCACGGCGATTCGCACGGACGCGACGCGGATGCTGTACCAGGAGATGCTGCTCAAGTGGATTCCGCTGGGGCTGGTCGTGCATGCGACCGTCGCCGCCGTGGACTACCGCAAGTGGAACGGCTGGGCGTGGGCGCCGTACCTCGTCGTCCTGGTGGCGCTGGTCCTCGTGATGATCCCGGGCATCGGGACGGAGCAGCTGGGCGCGCGCCGGTGGCTCTTCGGCTTCCAGCCTTCGGAATTCGCGAAGTTCGTGACGATTCCGATGCTGGCGTTTCTGCTCGCAGGCACGAATCTGGCGGGCGTCGGCAAGCTCTTCGCGACGCTGTTCGCGGCGGCGGTCCCGGCGGCGCTGATCATGATGCAGCCGGACCTGGGCACGGCGATCTCGCTGGTCCCGACGGTGCTGGCGATGGCGTTCGTGGCGGGGTGCGCCCCGCGGACGCTCCTGGCGCTGGTGCTCTCCAGCCTGCTTCTGGCGGGCGTCTTCGTCGCGGCCGCCGTGCTGCCGGAAAAGCTGCCGCCGGAACGGCGGGCGCGTGTCGAGGCCGTCGTCGACCAGGTCATGTTCCCGCATTGGAAGAAGCGCATCCTCGTTTTCGTCTACCCGGACCGCGACCCCCTTGGCGCGGGCTGGAACAAGCGCCAGTCCGAGATCGCCGTGGGTTCCGGCGGCCGCTGGGGCAAAGGTTATCTCAAAGGCCGGCAGAACATCCTGGGGTACCTGCCCCGGGCGGTCTCCTCGACGGACTTCATCTTCGCGGTCATCGCCGAGGAGAAGGGGTTCAACGGGAGCGTGGCGCTGCTGGCGCTCTACGCGGGTCTGCTCGGCGGCATCGTCGCCACGGGCCTGCGATGCCGCGACGCCACCGGCCGAATCATCTGCAGCGGCGTCTCGGCGCTGCTCTTCACGCACCTGTTCATCAACGTGGCCATGACGATCGGAAAAATGCCCATCACCGGCATCCCCCTTCCGCTCGTCAGCTACGGGGGTTCGTTTACCACATCAACTATGGCCCTGCTGGGACTCGTCCAGAGCGTGGCCATCCACGGCGGCGGGTCCTCGGGGATCCATGTTCGTTCGTGACCAAGCCAGGAAGGCAACCAAGATCATGTTCATCAAAAACCTGTTCAAATTCAAGTGGATCACGAAGGCCGACGGCCATCTGAACCGCGAAATCATCGTCAATGCCGAAAAGCTCGAGACGCGCGTCGCCGTTCTCGAAAACGGCCGGCTCGAGGAATTCCAGGTCGAACACCCCACCGAGGAGCGGCTCATCGGCTCGATCTTCAAGGGCCGCATCCAGAACCTCGAAAACGACCTCCAGGCCGCGTTCGTCAACATCGGCATGAAGAAGAACGCCTTCCTGCACTACTGGGACATGAACCCGGACGACGACTCGCTGCTCGACGACGAGGACGGCGCGCATG
>CAYVJM010000099.1:0-8063 GCA_964451695.1 uncultured Lentisphaerales bacterium
CGACCTTGGCGCAGGAAGCGACGTTGGCGTGAGCTGGGGCGAGGCTCTTGGCGACGCCGAGATCGACCTGGTGAACAGCGCCCGGTTCGAGTTCGCGAATGTGACGACTGCCGGCCGGCTGGTCGGCAAGCTGCTCGCGTCCGATCGCTCGGATGTTCCGTCGCTGCCTGGCGGGATGGCTTGCGTCGGCGTCTGGGACTTCAGCTTCACGGGCGGCTTCGATGCCGTGGATTTGCATCTCCGCTACGACGCGGTCGCGGCGGCAGGCAAGGGGGTGGCCCTCAAGCGCTGGAACGCAGTTTCCTCCGTCTGGCAGTCGGTGCCGACGACCTTGCTGTCGAACGCCCGGATCGAGGCGGCCGGTCTGACGGAGTTGGGTTTCTTCGCGGCCTTCGCCATCGCCCCCCCACGCTGATCGTCGTCCAATGACACTTGCCTCCAGGAAAACTCCCGCGCACCTGGTCATCCGGGCGCATCTGCTCGAGCTGATCAATGCGTTGCCGACGAACGCGCGGCTGCCGACCGAGGTCGCCCTCGCCGCGCAGTTCGGCGTGTCGCGTTTGACTGCGCACAAGGCGATGGCCCGCCTCCAGCAGGAGGGCATCGTGGTTCGCCGCGGGAAGGGCGGGACGTTTGTGGCGCGCGAGGCGCACCGCATCCAGACGAACGGCGGCCGCGGCCGCAATGGCGTCCTGGCGATCGCCTACCCGAACTGGTTCTCCTACGACTACTGGTTCAAGGTGGACGTCGCGGAGCGCCTGGCGCTCCAGCACGGGATGGCGCCGCTGACGATCAAGCTCAACCCGGATACCCCGATGGAGGAGATCGCGGAGATGGTGCGCGAAGCGCGCGCTGCGGGGCTGCTGCTCATGGCGCCGGGCGGCGTGGTGGAGCGGCAGGCGGTGAGGGTGCTTGAGAAGCTGGGTTGCCCCTGCGCGATGCTCCAGCCCAACGAACACGTCCGCGCCGGTTTCGGCATTTGCGCCGTGTCGCCGGACTACCGCGCCATCGGCCGTTTGCAAGTGGAGGCGCTCGCGGCGCACGGCCACGTACGCATCGCCTATGTGCGCGAGGAACCGTGGAGCCGTGCCGGCGAGCTGCAGCTCGAGGGGATGCGCGAGGGCGCCGCGCGGTGCGGACTCGGCGCATCGGCCGTCGTCGTCCCCGCGGATCGCACGAGCTCCTGGGGCGCCGCCGCCGAAGCCGCCTACGAGCGGACGCGCACGCTGATGGCGCGCGCGCAACGGCCCACGGCGCTCGTGTTCGACGCGCTGGCCGGCGCCCATGCGGGTCTGCGCGCGCTCGGCGAACTGGGCGCGCGGACGCCGGCGGAGGTCAGCGTGCTCGTCAGCGCGACGGACCATCCGTTCGCGCGCTACGATCTGCCGCGCATTGGCGGAGTCTGGGCGCCTTCTGGGACGCTGGTGGAGCGCGCAGTCGAAGCGATTCGAAATGCAGCGCCCGAACCGCGGATCTGGGTCGAGCCCGTGGTCGACCTCCGCGAAAGCGTCGCCACGGCGCGGAAGTAGCATGATTACCGGCGAACCGGACGGGTGCGAGCGGCGTTGATAGAGACGGTAGCATTTCCACCCACCACCCACCGCGATCATCATGCAAGACAAACAAGCCGCCGTCGCCGTCGCCGGACTCCGAAAGTCGTTTGGCACGGCCGAAAACCCCGTCGAGGTCATCCGCGATCTCGACTTCACGCTTCCCGAGGGACGATTCGAGGCGATCATGGGCCCGAGCGGCTCCGGCAAGAGCACACTGCTCCACCTCGTCGCCGGGCTCCTCGCCCCCGACGCCGGCGAGATCCGCATCGGTGGCCAGACTCTCACGGGCATGGGCGACCGCGAGGCGACGCTTTTCCGTCGCCGCCACGTCGGCCTGATCTTCCAGGACTACAACCTGATCCCCACGCTCACCGCCGAGGAGAACATCGCCCTGCCGCTCCTCCTCGACCGCGTTCGCGACGAGGACGGGCGGGTCCAGGCGCTCATGTCCGAGCTGGGCATCGCCCGCCGCCGCCGCCACTTTCCCGCAGCGCTTAGCGGCGGCGAACGCCAGCGCGCCGCCATCGCCCGCGCCCTCGTCGGCCACCCCGCTGTCGTTCTGGCCGACGAACCGACCGGCAACCTCGACTCCGTCGCCGCGCAGGACTTCTGCGAGCGGATGAAGCGGCTCAACGCGCAAACCGGCTGCGCCATCCTGATGGTCACCCACGATCCCGTCGTGGCCGCTGCCGCCGAGCGCATCCACATCCTTCGCGACGGTCGTTTCATGGACGGCTTCGACACCCAGGGCAGCGCGGCCCGCGTGGCCGAGCGCTATCTTGAAGCCATGCGCGCGGAGCCGCTCCCATGCTGACCTTCACCCTCGCCGCACGGACCCTCCTGCGCGAAAAATCCCGCTCAGCCACTGCCGTCCTCGGCGTTGCGGCCGCCACTGCACTTCTGGGCTGGCACGTCATGCTGGCCACGACGGCCCTTTCGCAAGCCGATTCCGCCGCGGCCCGGGCCGCCGCGCCTTTCTCCGCGTGGATCACCGGCCCCGCTCGCGGACCCCGCACGGCGCAGCCCGGCGGGAAGCCCGCCGACGCGCCAGCCAAGCCCGGCAGCCGGGCCACCGCGGACGCCACGGTCGGCTTCCGCCGTCCCGGTGGTGCCGCCGGCGCGCTGCCGCCGCCCCTCGTCAAGCGGCTGGAGGACGCCCAAGATGCTCTCGGTGTCGTATTCGCCACCGTCCAATCGGGGCCCCTCGACGTCCGTCCCGGCGGCCGCGTCCTCCAGGGCCCGCCCCTCGTCGCCGCTGTCGCGGCCATGCCCGCGG
Source organism: uncultured Lentisphaerales bacterium (assembly GCA_964451695.1). Taxonomy (GTDB): domain Bacteria; phylum Verrucomicrobiota; class Kiritimatiellia; order RFP12; family UBA3636; genus JAAZAI01. Next base: position 2,830 of record CAYVJM010000099.1, read on the forward strand.
ATGGCGCGCCGCTCCTGCAGTCGCACGTCCTGGAGCAAGGACGCTGGCCCGACCCCGCTGACGAGGCGTATGAGGCCGCCTTCAACGCGAAGCTCTTCGAAGACCGCCATGTCCCCGTGCCCGAGATCGGCGACGAACTGCCGATGCTGCTTCAGGAGGGGACGGTGACGTTCCGCATCGTCGGGCTCTACCGAGCCGACACGCTGATCAAGGCATTCCCGGCCGGCTACGCGACGCGGGCCGCGATGGCGGAGATCGCCCGGCTCAACCCGCGCGGCCCCGCCGGACCGACACTTGCCCTGTGCGCGCCTGCCGGCGGTCGGAGCGAGGCCGACGCAGAGGCGGTGCTGGACGGCCTCGACGCGGCTGCGGACTGTACCTTCACGACGCTCGAGGCCGTGGCGGCGCGCTTTCGCTCCGACACCGTCTCCAACCTGATGCGCCAGCTTCCGCTGTCGCTATCCCTCGCCGTCGTCACGGCCGCATTCATGCTTGCGACCGTGCTGGCGATGGGTCTCGCGGAGCACCGGCGGCGGATCGCGATGCTGCGCTGCGCCGGGATGACGCGCGGCGGCGCGGCCTCGCTGATGTTCGTCGAGACGGCCGTTCTCGCCGGCGCCGGCTGGGCGCTGGGCCTGCTTGCGGCGATGGGGCTCGTCCAGACGTTCCTGCTTGTCGAGGGTTCCGCGGAGCTGCCGCGCTTCGTCCACATCGACTGGCGCGCGCCGACGCTGACGGGCGCGCTGGCGGCTGCGACGGCGCTGGCGGCCGCAATCGCGCCATCGTTGCATGCCGCCCGCATCGCGCCGCTCGAGGTCGTCGACGCCGAATGTCCCGGCCCCCGGCGGGTCTCCGCGCCCCGCACGCTGCTGGGCCTGGCGCTGCTGCTGCCGATCGCGTTTCTGGCGCTGCCCTTCGACTTCCCGCCGAAGCTACGCAGCATCCTGATGATCGCCGTAGGGCTGCCGGCGTTTGTGGCGGGGTCCGTACTCTGCCTCCATCCGCTCATGCGGCTCGTGGAGACGCTTTTCCTGACGCCGATCGGGCGGCTTCTGCGGCTCGATTCGCGGCTGCTCTCCCGGCGCGTCAGCCGTGCGCCCGGCCGTGCCGCAGGCACGATCATGACGATTTCCCTCGGGCTCGGCGCGTTCATCGCGATCCACATCTGGGGCGGTTCGCTGATGGATTCGTACGTGCCTTCGCCCGAATGGCCGGACGCGATCGTCTCCGTGCTTCCGAACGGTCTCGACGCGGAGGAGTTCGCCGCGGCGGCCCGTGCGCCGGGCATTGCGCCGCCAGCGATTCCGATCGAGGCTTCGCAGTTTCCGCTTGCACCGGTGACGCTCGAAGCGATGAAGCGGGCCGGGCGGCCCGAACCCAAGAGCGACCTCGTGCTCGTGTTCGGCGTCGATCCGGCGCGGGCGCTGGGCGGCGCGTCGCCGCTGGCGCGCTTCCGCTTCGTCGAGGGCGGAGCCGCAGAGGCCGCGGCGCTGATGGCGGCGGGGGACGCTTGCGTCATTCCGGCGATGCTGTCGCGCCTTACGGGGCTGCGCAAGGGCGACCGGATCGGCGTCGGGGACAAGGTGCTCGCGATCGCCGGCGTCGTCGACCTCAACTGGCATCTCGTCACCTCGCGGGCGAACGTGCGCTCGCGCACGGGACGGCTTGCGGGCCCGGGCTCGGGGCGGCCCTCGCCGATGAAACCGACGGTCGGCATGGTGTTCACAAGCGAGGCGGTGGCGCGGGAGATGACGGGCAACGCGGACAAGGTCTACTTCTTCTGGCTGAACCTCGCCCCCGAGCTGGCGGCGCTGCATCCGCTGCAGGCGACGGTGCGACTGGACGCCGCGCTCTGCGCTGCGATCGACGGCGCGAACCGCGCGCGCGGCAAGCCGGCGCTGCGGGGCCTCAACGCGCTCAAAGTGCATCATCGGGACGAGATCGCCGACGGCACGATCGCGCACGGCAACGACATTCTCGGCACGATGGCTCGCATTCCGTTCTGGTCGCTGCTCATCACGTCCTCGGGCATCGCGGCGCTGCTCGTCGCCTCGGCGAAGGCGTCGCGGCGCGAGACGGCGGCGATGCGGGCGATCGGCATGACGCGGGGTCAGCTTGCGCGGCTTTTCGCGGGCGAGGCGATGCTCGTGGTGCTCTGCGCGCTTGTCGCGAGCCTGGCGGGCGGGATGCTCGTCGGCTGGTCGTTCACCGCCGTGACCCGGGAGCAGATGGCGGCGGGCCTGGCGAACGTGCTCGTCGTGCCTTGGGACCAGGTCGCTCGGGGCGTGCTCTTCGCCCTCGTCACGACGCTGGCGATGGGCGCGCTGCCGCTCCACCGCATCACCCGCGATACGTCGGAATGCGGTTAGCCCTGGCGACGCGCCCCCGTGATCGCCAGCGGGCTAGTCCGTCCGCGCGGCGAGCCCCGAGCCACGGCGGGCCGCGGCCTGGATGTCGCGGGCGAGGGTCTCGCCGATCCCGCCGATGGCGGCGATCTCCGCAGTCGGAGCTTCGGCGATGCGACGTACGGAGCCGAAGCGCTTCAGCAGAAGCGTCTTGCGCGCCTCGCCGACGCCTTCGACCTCGTCGAGAACGGATTCGCGGATGCGCTTGAGGCGCAGGCCGCGGCTGTAGGTGATGGCGAAGCGGTGCGCTTCGTCGCGCAGGCGCACAAGGACGTTGAGAGCGGGGCTTCCGCGCTCGAGCAGGATCGATTCCACGTCCGGGCGGTCCACGACGATCTCCTCGTAGCGCTTGGCGAGGCCGACGGCGGGGACGTGCTCGAGGCCGAGGCGGGCGAGTTCGGCGCGCGCGGCGCGAAGCTGGGTGACGCCCCCGTCCACCATGACGAGATCCGGGAGGGAGCCGCCTTCTTCGAGAACGCGGGCATAGCGGCGACGGACGACCTCGGCGATGCTCATCGGATCGTCGACGCCCTCCACGCCGCGGATGCGGAAGCGTCGGTAGCGCTGGGGCGCGGGCGTGCCGTCCAGCGCGGCGACCATGGAGGCGACGGTGAACGTGCCGCTGATGTGGGAGATGTCGAAGCCCTCGATGAGATGCGGTGCGCGGGGCAGGCCGAGAGCCGCGGCGAGGGCTGCGCAGCCTTCGGCGGAGCTGGCTTTGGGGAGTTGGGGCAGGGCGACGGCGCGTGCGCGCTGGCGCGCAAGCTCGGCGATGGCGGCGAGCGTGTCGCGAAGGGCGGCGGCTCGCTCGAAGTCCTGAGTGGCCGCTGCGGCGACCATCGCCTCGCGGATTTCGGCCTCGACCTCCGGGTCGCCGTCTCGCAGAAAGGCGCAGGCCTGTTCGAAGCGCGCGCGGTACGCTTCCGGGGAAATCGTGCCGACGCAGGGCGCGGAGCACTGGGCGATGCGGTCGTTGTGGCAGTGTCGATGGGTCTCGGCATCGGGCTGTGCCGCAGTGCATTGGCGGATGCCGAAGTGGCGCTCGGCGAAGTGCTTGACGTCGCGTACGACGCTGGACGAGGGGTAGGGGCCGAAGTACTCGTCTCCGTCGTCGCGGACGATGCGGCATTCGGTGAATCGAGGGCAGGGGAGATGGCGTTCGGCGCGCACGGCGAGGTAGCGCTTGTCGTCGCGGAAAACGACGTTGAAACGGGGCTTGTAGTCCTTGATGAGCTGGCCTTCGGTGAGCAGCGCCTCGGCTTCGTTGCGCACGACGACGACGTCGAGGTCTTCGACGCTGTTGATCAAGCCGCGGAGCTTGGGCGGGGCCTTGAGGAAGGTGGAGCGGCGAAAGTAGCTTTGAACGCGCTTGCGCAGGGAGACCGCCTTGCCGACGTAGACGATGCGCCCGGTGCGATCCCGCATCAGGTAGCAGCCCGGCTTGTCGGGGAGATCTTGGAGCTTGCGCTTGAGCACGTCGTTCATGAGCGGGACATTCTACATGCCTTCGGCGGGCCTGACAAGCCAGACGGCCTGACGCGACAAAGGGTTTGACACCGTGGCCGAGATGAGGCATACTCTACTCGCAACTTCGCTCAACGCCTGATCGGGCACCCGGAGACGCTGCATGAAGACGCGAAAACATTCCCCCCATCCTTGTTTCGGTGAAGCCCGCTGGATCTGGCCGGCCGCGCTCGGCCGCCCCGTCAACCACACCGTCGAGTTCCGTCAGACCTTCTCGTGCGATTCCGAGTCGGGCGGAGGCGCGCGCCTCGCCATCGCGGCGGACACGGTCTACGCCATCTGGATCAACGGCGCGTTCATCGATTCGGGGCGCTGCCCCGACGTCCCGCCCGAACGCGGCTACGACGTGATCCCCGTGGGCGCGGCGCTCAAGCGCGGGCGCAACGAGCTTGTCGTCGGCCTCTACGTCCAGGGCGTGGATTCCTTCCAGCATCTCCCCGGCGACCCTGGACTGGTGTTCGCGCTCCGCGGGCGCGGCGTGGAGGCTTTCAGCGGGCGGAGCGCATCGTGGCGCGTGGACGTCCGCTACCGCAGCGGCGACATGCCGCGCATCTCCGGGCAGCTCGGCTTCTCGTTCGAATTCAACGCGAGCCGCGACCCGGCGCCGTGGCGGAAGATCGCCGCCGGCGATCTCGGCGCGCGCGCCGCGGAGATGGCGCTGGCGCCGCGGCCCATCGCGCGCACCGCGATCGGCGAGCCCGTCGGCTCGCGCATCGTCGCGCAAGGCCTCCTCGGCTCCGCCGGGGATGACTCCGCGGCGAGCCCGTCCTGCGCGATGCAGCGCGACCCGATGGAGGCGCGCGTGTTCCGGGATGTCTTCGTCACTCCGGCCGATCCGGCGCTGCCATCCGAGGACGGCCTCGCGGCGAAGGCGGAGACGCTGGCCGCGGACGGTTTCTACGTCGTCGTCGACCTCGGCCGCGAGGAGGCGGGCTTCGCGACCTTCGATTTCGAAGCGGACGCCGGGACGGTCGTGGACATCGGGCACGGCGAGCATCTCAACGACCTTCGCGTGCGGGCGTTCGTGGGCAACCGCAACTTCGCGAGCCGCTACGTCTGCCGCGAGGGGCGGCAGACCTTCACGCACATCTACCGCCGCATGGCGGGCCGGTACATCCAGCTCAACGTGCGCGATGCGAAGTCGCGGTTCACGCTCCACTACGCCGGGCTGCTGCCGGCCCTGTACCCTCTGGAGGAGGGCGGCGCGTTCGCGGCGTCCGACCGCCTTTTCGACGCGATCTACGCGACCTCCGTCCGCACGCTGCGCCTCTGCATGCACGAGCACTACGAGGACTGCCCGTGGCG
>CAYVJM010000100.1:0-8054 GCA_964451695.1 uncultured Lentisphaerales bacterium
TCCAGGCCGCGCTGAAGCGCCAGGGCGTCGAGGTGTAGCGGACGCGCCGTTTCAGATCGGCCGTGCGCACGGACAAGCGTCACGCGTTCCGCAACCCCGGAGGCCGAACGTGCGCGGCCGCAAAACGACACCGCCGGAAAAACGACATTGACTCTGAAGCGCAAATATGGGATATTTCATCACGTTTTCAACACCGGTGGGTTACCCAAGTGGCCAACGGGGGCAGACTGTAAATCTGCTGGCTGACGCCTTCCAACGTTCGAATCGTTGACCCACCACCAGCTTTCCGAACCCTCGAAAATCCAAGGATTTGCGAGGGTTTTCTTTGTCTTGATCCCGGCTTGACAGGGGATTGGGGGAAGACTGGGCTTTCGCGCGAATACGCGAGGCAGCCCCTCACGCGAAGTTAGTCGAGTACATCGGCTCCGCATCGTCCTCCGCGACCGGATGCCTCGACGGGCCTTGAACGCCCATCAAGGGGGCAATGGACTGGGTCGACCTGATTGACTCCGCCGCCCGCATTGACAATGGGGTCAACAAGGTCAATCAGGTCTTCTCTCGTTTTCATGCCGGCTTCGCCCAATGCGCCGTGTATTCGACGTTGCCTTTGGGGCCGGTGATCGGGGAGACGCTGACGCCGCGCCATATCAGGCCGATGGACTCGCCGAAGGCGCGGATCGATTCGACGACTTCCAGCCGGACCGCCTCGTCGCGGACGACGCCGCCGCGGCCCACCTTCTCCCGCCCCGCCTCGAACTGGGGCTTGATGAGCGTGACCATGCCGCCGCCCGGCGCGAGGACGTCCCGCATGGGGGGCAGGATCAGCCGCAGGGAGATGAACGACACGTCGCAGACGGCGAAGTCGGGCACCCAGGGAAGATCCGCAGCGGTCATGTTGCGGGCGTTGAACTTTTCGATCACCGTTACCCGCGGGTCGGCCCGCAGTCGCGGATGAAACTGGTCGTGCCCCACGTCGAGGGCGACGACGCGCGCCGCGCCGTGCTGCAGCAGGCAGTCCGTGAAGCCGCCCGTCGAAGCCCCCACGTCGAGGCACGACAGGCCTTCGACGTTCAGCCCGAACGCCGCGAACGCTCCTTCCAGCTTCTCGCCGCCGCGGCTGACGAAGCGTTCCGGCGCGACGATTTCGATCTCGATCTCCTCCGGGTAGGCGTTGCCCGGCTTGGGGGACGGCACGTCGCGCACGCGCACCTTGCCTTCGAGGACGAGGCGCTGGGCGGCGGAGCGGCTTTCGGCCAGCCCGCGCGCCACGATCAGCTCGTCGAGCCGGCGTTTCATGAGAGGGCCTTCTCGACGCAGGCGGCCATGCCCGCGAAGAACTGCGAGGGACCGAAGCGCAGGGCGTTCGCCCGGACGGCAGCGGGATCGAATGACGCCGCCGTGCAGCGGAGCACGGCGTCTTCGAGGCTCTCGGGCGTTTGTTCGGCGAAGAAGACTCCGGAGACGCCATCCGCCACGGTTTCGAGCGCGCCGCCTTTGGCGTAGGCGACGACGGGGCGCCCGCAGGCCTGGGCTTCGAGGGGGACGATGCCGTAGTCCTCTTCGCCAGGGAAAACGAGGAGGCGGCAGTGGCGATAGAGATCGAGGACGGCCTCGTCGGAGAGGCGGCCGAGGATCTCCACGCTGGGCCCGGCCTGGCGGCGGAGGGCGTCGGCGCAGCCGCCGGAGCCCACTACTTTCAGGGGCCAGCCCTTGCGGGAATAGAGTTCGACGGCGAGGTCGATGCGCTTGTAGGGCACGAGGGCGGAGACGATCAGGTCGTAGTCGGCGCGGCAGGCGCCGTCGGGCGCGGGCGTGCAGCGGTCGATGTCGACGGCGGGGTAGACGACTTCCGAGGGGCGTCCGTAGAAGCGCTGGATGCGGTCGGCGACGTGGCGGCTGATCGCGACAAAGACGTCGACCTCGGCGGCGGTCTTGCGGTCCCAGTGGCGGAGATAGGCGAGCAGGGGCTTCACCAGCGCGGCCTTGACGGGGGATCGTCCGAAATACTCTTCGAAGAACGTCCAGGCGTAGCGCATGGGCGTGAAGCAGATGCAGAGGTGGCGGCCGCTCGCGGGCTTGCGGAATCCCTTGGCGACGCAGTGGCTCGTGGTGATCAGCAGGCGGGCGTCGGGGCGTGGCAGGGTGCGCGCGGCGAGGGGCATGAGCGGCAGAAACTTGCGGTAGTGGCGTTCGATGCCGGGCAGGTGGTCGAGGAACGAGGTCTGGACGCGATGCGAGCGGATGAGGTCCGAGACGGCGTCGGGATTGCAGAGGAGCGTGGAGATGGGGGCGGCGGGGAAGGCCTGGCAGAGGCATTCGAGGACGCGTTCGCCGCCGCGCATGCCGCTGAGCCAGTCGTGCCCGAGCGCCACGGTCGCGCCACGTGCGGCGGCGGCAAGCGTCTCGGGGCCGGCGGAGGCGTCAGGGCGAGGGGGCATTGGATGCGGGCTCCTTGGGGGCGCGGAGGCGGCGCGCGGCGGGCGGGACGCCGCGGATTGCGCGGACGCCGCCCATGACGAAGGCGCAGATCTCGCGGGTGAAGCGCTCGGCCTCCTCGGGGCTGGGCTTGTCGTTTTTGAAGAGATTGCGCCGCGCGCTGCGGTTGATCGTGATCGCGCTGAACTGGCTGTGGATGGCCAGGATGCAGCACCCCACCTGGAAGTCGGTGACGTGGGGCCCCATCATGCGCCGGAGGCGCTTCTCCAGCTCTTGGATGCGGGGGGCGAGATGTTCGGAGAGGACTTCGTCGGAAATGGGCGAGGGGTCGTTGATCTCGTTGGCGATGAGGCGGCGCAGGATGCTGCTGGTGCCGGTGTCGAAGACGGAGAGCACGCAGACGCGCAGGTAGTGGTAGAGCCACTCGCGATCCTGGTCCGTGGAGAGGTCCACGTCGGCCGATTTCTCGATCGCGTGGTCGACGGCGAAGTCCCAGACGGCCTTGTAGAGGCCTTCCTTGCCGCCGAAATGGTAATTGACGGCCGCGACGTTCGCCTCGGCGGCCTGGCAGATGTCCTGGGTGCGGGTGTTGCGGAAGCCGTGCTCGGCGAATTGCTCCGAGGCGACTTGCAGAAGGCGGATTCGCGTGCCTTTGCCGCCGCGCGCGGCGGCCGAGTCTGCGAGTTTCGCCAAGTCTCCAAGCTGGATGCGGGAATTCGCCATTGCCCCCGCTCCTAGAGGCCCATCAGCCGCAGGAGGCCGTCCCCGCCCACGGCGGCATCGCCGCGACCGAGGACGCCGATGGCGAGGGCGAGGAGGACGGCTGCGGGCGCGAGGCGCACCAGCGCCCAGCCCCAGCCGCTGCCGCCGGCCTCGATGACGACTTGTCGGACGCCGGCCACGAGCGTCCAGAGCAGCAAGATGCCGAGGATGATCAGATACGTCGCGATCGCGACGATCAGACCGCCCGCGTTCTCGCCGTAGTTGATGATGTCCGCCATGGGCGTGCTGACCGTCCAGCTCGACCAGATCAGGGCGCCGACGACGAGCAGCACCGTTGAAAAGAAGAACCACCAGCATCGCGAGAACGCGATGTCGCGCCAGACGAGGATGCCTTCGAGGATCAGGCACACGATGGCGAGGACCATGAGGGGCGCCAAGAGGCGGACTTCCTGGACGATGCCCGAATAGGCCAGCGAGAGGAGGACGAGGTGAAATTGCATAGTCGTACTTGAATGCCCTCCAGTCTATAGCAAAGCGGCTACCAAGGCAAATCGAAACTCAAAAAATCGGAGGGGACGGGATACCGGGTCGCCAGCCACCCGGCGACGGCGCGTGGGCCGAAGACTTCCGTGGCGTAGTGGCCGGCGGCGATCATGTCGATCCCGACGTCCCGTGCGAAGTTCCGGGCTGCCAAGTCCATTTCGCCCGTGACGAAGCAGTCGAGGCCCATTTCGAAGGCCTGCCGCACCTCGTCGGCGGCGCCGCCGCTGACGATGCCGACGGTGCGGACGAGGGGCTTTCCGAAGGGCAGGGCGTGGAAGGCGCCGCCGGGTGTCGCGGTGCGGACTCTGTCGCAGAGCGTCTCGAAGGGGAGGGGTTCGGGGAGGACGCCGCGGACCCCGATGACGTTGCCGTGGTACGTGAAGCAGCCCGAGGTCTCCGCGAGTCCGAGGGCCGCGGCGAGACCGGCGTTGTTGCCGAGCGCCGGGTGGGCATCGAGGGGCAGGTGGGCGGCGTAGAGGGCCATGCCGTGCTCGACGAGGAACGCGACGATCCGGTAGTTGAGACCGGCGATGCGGACGAGGGAATCGCCCCAGCTGATGCCGTGGTGGACGAAGCAGAAGTCGGCGCCTTTCGCGGCCGCCGCCTCGAGGAACTCCAGGGACGCATCGACGCCGCAGCAGATTCGCGACACAGTCCCGCGGTTGGCGACCTGCAGGCCGTTGTGCGAGACATCCGCGAAGGCGTCGAGCCGGAGTTCGGCGTCGAGGGCCTTCGCGAGGGTGTCGAGGGGGATCGGCATGGCTAGATTCCGTTCTGGCGGTTGATCCAGACGATGCACGCCGTGGCACTGAAGGCGATGCCGACGAGCATGCCCATCAGCACTTCGACGCGGGTGTGGCCGAGAAGCTCCTTGAGGCGCTTGTTGCGCAGGCGGTGCTCCTTGAACAGCTCGCGCACCATTTCGTTGAGAAGCGCGGCCTGCTGCCCGGCGGCGCGGCGGACCGTCGAGGCGTCGAACATCGTGATGATCGCGTACGTCGTCGCCAAGGCGAAGAGCGGCGAGCCGAAGCCCTCGGTCATGCCGATGGCCGTGGCCAGCCCCGAGACGGTGGCGGAGTGCGCGCTGGGCATGCCGCCGGTGCTCATCAGGTAGTGGAGGCTGACGTGGTGCGTCTTGAGGAAGGCGATGAACATCTTGGTGCACTGGGCCAGGCACCACGAGAAGAAGGCGCAGAAGAACCAGATGTTGTGTGCAAATCCGTTGACGAGTTGAAGTTCCATGTCGGCGAGGCGGTTCGGGTGGGAGGGCGGTCAATAGGCGTTGTGCATGGCGAAGAGCGTTCTGAGCAGGATCTTGAAATCGAGGGCGAGGGACCAGTTCTCGAGATACCAGAGATCGTGGCGGAGGCGGTCTTCGATCGAAGTGTTCCCGCGCAGCCCGTGGACCTGCGCCCAGCCGGTGATGCCGGGGCGGCAGACGTGGCGGCGCATGTAGTGGGCGATGTCGGAGGAGAACTGCTCGACGAACTCGGGGCGTTCGGGGCGCGGCCCCACGAGGCTCATGTCGCCCTTGAGCACGTTCCAGAACTGCGGCAGCTCGTCCACGTTGTGCGCGCGCATCCACGCCCCGACGCGCGTCCGGCGCGGGTCGTTCTCCTCGGCGAAGATGGCGCCCGTCTCGCGCTCCGCGTCGTTGCGCATGGAACGCAGCTTGAAGATGCGAAACGCCCTGCCTCCGTAGCCGCAGCGCAACTGCGAATAAAATGCCGGGCCGGGGGATTCGCGCTTGACGAGCAGGGCCATCAGCGCGACGAGCGGGGCGGCGACGAGGAGACCGACGATCGCGCCGAGGACGTCTTCGGCGCGCTTGGCGACGCGGTTGCCGAGCTTGTCCAGCGGGCTGCGCTTGAGGCCGAGCAGCGGGATGTCGTCCACCGTCTCGACTTCGACGGAGGAGGTCATCATCAGGAACATGTCCGGCACGACGTTGAAGCGGATGAGGCGGCGCTCGCATTCCGCTGCGATCTGGGCGAGCCGCCGCCGTGGCAGGTCCGGGCTCGCGACGATGACCTGGACGACGTCCGGCGTGGTGGCGAGGATCGTCTCGAAGTCCTCCACGCCGCCCAGGACGCCTTCCGCGGGGATGGAGGGGTTCGGCGCTTCGCCGGGGCTCGTGGTGAGAATGCCGGCGACCTTCACGCGTAGCCGGGGGTCGCGGCGGAAGCAGCGCATGAGATGGGCGGCCGTCGCGTCGGCGCCGACGATCAGCACGCCGTGGGTCGCCACGGCGCGGCGCGCCGCGCGGATCTCGAGGCGGAAGACGGCGGCGCGCTGCAGGAGCAGCAGGGCGGCGAAGCAGGGGAAGAAGACGAGCACCGCGCCGGCCGAGACGTTGTAGTAGTTCTTGACGACGGCGAGGATGACGAGCAGTTCGACGGTCACGAGCCCCGCGCCGCGCAGCAGCCGGGGGATTTTCGCCGCGAAGGTGCCCCGCTGCGGCCGGCGGTAGAGCCTCAGGCTGCGCAGCGTGGCGTACGCCAGGAAGGCCGAGGCGAGCGCCAGCGGCAGATGCTCGGTGTAGACGTTGTCCGGCCGGCCGAAGCGGACTTGGAACCAGCTGTCATGGAACCAGCCGCTGTCGAAGCGGATCCACACGGCGAGAAACGCCGCCGCCAGCGCGCAGAGGCCGTCCGCCAGCACGGCGATCACGGCGTTGTAGGCGTCTGCGAGGGATTTAGGCATCGTACACCCAAAACGGGATGCCCGGAGTGCTAGGGCTGAGGAGCGGCCTCGGCGGCCGGAGCGGCTTCCGCGGGCTTCGCGGTTTCGGCGGAGGCGGCGTTCGTGGTCGCGGGCGTCGCGGTTTCGACGGCGGGGGCGGCGTTCGTGGTCGCGGTTTCGGCGGGGATGTCGAAGAGCGCGGCGACGTTGGCGGGCGCCGGGGCTTCGGGGACGGCGATGCGGCCGATGGCCTGGATGATTTCGTCGGCTTGGACGGCCCAGGCGGAGCCGGCCTTTTCGGCGATGAAGAGGTCGAGGATGCGCTTGCCTTCGTCATGCTTCCCGGCAAGGACGAGGCAGCGGCCCTGGCCGAGGCGGGCGGCGGGGGCGAGGAAGCTCTCGGGGCGGGCGTCGGCGAAGGCGCGGAAGGCCTCGGCGGCTTCGCCGACCTGGCCTTGCGCCTCGAGGCAGTGCGCGAGGCCGGCCTGGGCGATGTCCGCGAGCGGATGGTCGGCGTGGCGGTTCAGGAACGTCTTGTAGGCGGATTCGGCGAGATCGTATTTTTCGCTTCGGAAGTAGAGCCCGGCCAGGCGGAGCCGGGCGAGGGGCGTGACGGCGGCGGACTTGCCGGCGGCGATGATCTCCTCGAGGGCCTCGGGGGTGCGGGCCTGCTCGAACGAGGACATGGTCTTCTCGGCGCTCTTTTCGCGCAAGCGGGTGAATTGCTGGAAGCCGACGACTGCGGCCAGGACGGCGATCAGCACGATCGTGACCTTGTTGCCGTGCGCGTCCCACCAATCCTTGAAAGCCTCGAGTTCCTCGACGGTTTCAGGGGCGGCGTGGCTGAGATTCCTGTCTTCTGTTGACATGGCTGCGATATCCTCGTGCCGCCGCGCGGTCGCGGGGCGGGGCGTTGGGGTTGGGGATGGTGGGCCCTGAGGGACTTGAACCCCCGACCTAGGGATTATGAGTCCCCAGCTCTGACCGCTGAGCTAAGGGCCCCGGAACAAAGGGGTTGATGGACAATACTCCAGAAAGCGCGCCGAAATCAAGCCGAAACATGGATCAGTCCTCGATGCCGAGGCGGCAGGGAGGCGCGCCGCAGCAGGGGAGGCTCGCGAGGGCGGCGAGGGCGGCGTCGATGTCCGACTGGGAGGCCGAATGCGTCATCACGACCACGGTCGCGAAGCCGGGCCGTTCCTCGGGCATGCTCTTCTGGAGCGCCGCCTGGATGCTGACGTGGTGGTCTCCGAAGACGCCGGCGGCGGCGGCCAGCGACCCGGGCGTGTCGGCCAGCGACAGGCGCACGTAGTGGCGCGAGACGATCGCTCCGGCGTCCTTGATGCGCACGGCGCGGCTCGTGCGGGGCGCCGCGATGCGGGGCCAGCCGTCGGCGGCGATGCCGCGGGCGACTTCGGCGATGTCGCCGATGACGGTGCTGGCGGTCGGCAGTCGCCCGGCGCCGCGGCCGTAGTAGAGCGTGTCTCCGGCGAGGTCGCCCTTGACGAGTGCGGCGTTGAAGACGCCGGAGACGGAGGCGAGCATGCCTTCCTCCGGCACGAGCGTGGGCGCCACGCGGATCTCGACGCCGGCGTCGTCCTGCTTGACGATGGCGAGCAGCTTGATCCGGTAGCCGAGTTCGGCGGCGAAGCGGATGTCGGCGGCCTCGA
>CAYVJM010000101.1:0-8011 GCA_964451695.1 uncultured Lentisphaerales bacterium
CACGCCGCCCAGCGCGTACGGGCCGATCAAAATGCCGGAAGCCAGCTCGCCGAGAACCGCCGGAAGCCGGATCTTCTCCGCCAGCATCCCGCCCAGGCGCGCGGCGAAGAGGATGACGCCCATCTGGATCGCCAGCATCGTCATCTTGTGCGTCAGCCCGCCTTCGCCCGCCGCGCCCCCGTCCGAGGCGAATGCGGACATCGACAGGGAAAACACGACAGCGAGCGCCGTCACGATCTTGGTCCTCTTCATGTGGATACGTCCTTTACAGGGTCTTTGCCGGAGACCCTCGTGAAAACAGGCAATTGCAAAGCACCGGAGCGCACCAGGCTGCTCCGCGAAATGCCGGTGTATTGTAAGGCGCCTCGACCGGCGCTGTCAAGCGCCTGTTTTCGCGTAATTTTCGCTGTTGCGTCCAGGCGGTCGGATGTGATAATCTGGACGCCTCAATCAAAAGCAACAGGAAACGAAGGTTACGGTAAGCCATGACTCAAGTCGACACAAATTCCGTCCGCAAGCAGTTCCAGCTCCATGAGAAGGACACCGGCTCCTCCGACGTGCAGATCGCGGTCCTCACGAAGCGCATCGAGCACCTCACCGAGCATCTCAAGGAGAACTCCAAGGACCACAACTCCCGCCGCGGTCTGATCAAGATGGTCAACAACCGCCGCACGCTTCTGGACTACCTGAAGCGCACGCAGGAGCCGCGGTACCAGTCGCTCATCAAAGAGCTGAGCATCCGCCGCTAGGGCGAAAACGGCGCCCGCCACAGGGACGTGCGCCAATTCCATCGCTCCCTGCGCGGACGTTTCGCGCGGAGCGCCGGTTTTCGCCATTGCGAGCCGGATCCACCACACCGCGGCGGATCTTGGCGCCCAGCGCCAACGGCCCTTTACTGGGCGTGCCAGCCTGCCGCAATCAGGAGTCGATCATGAAGGACACCGTATCGGTCAGCACGCAAATCGGCGGGCAGACCCTGACCATTGAAACCGGGCTTCTGGCCCGCCAGGCGGCCGGCGCCGTCACCGTCTCGCTGGGCGACACCGTCGTTTTCTCGGCCGTCACCACCGCCAAGCCCCGCGAGGGCATCGACTACTTCCCGCTCCAAGTCGAATACCGCGAGAAGTACTACTCGGCCGGCCGGTTCCCCGGCGGCTACTTCAAGCGCGAGTCCCGCCCGAGCGAAAAGGAAATCCTCACCGCCCGCCTGACGGACCGCCCGATCCGCCCCCTCTTCCCCAACGGCTACCGCAACGACCTCCAGGTCAACAACACGCTCCTCTCGGCGGACGGCGTCCACGAGACGGACTTCTTGAGCGTGGTGGCCGCCTCCGCGGCGCTGCACATCTCCGAGGTGCCCTTCATGGGCCCCATCGCGGCGGTGCGCGTCGGCCGCGTCGACGGCAAGCTGATCATCAACCCCACCCACGAGGAGCGCGCGAAGGGCGACCTCGACCTGCTCTATAGCGGCACCCAGGAGCGCTTCCTCATGATGGAGGGCGGCGCCAACGAGATCTCCGAGGAGGACTTCCTCGCCGCGATGAAGTTCGGCCACGAGGCCGTCGCCAAGATCATCGCCATCCAGCACGAACTGCGCGCCAAGCTCGGCCTGCCCGAAAAGCAGATCGTCGACGGCGACGCCTGCGACCCCGCCCTGCTCGCCGCCGCCCGCGAATCCGCCGGGGCCACGCTCTGCGACGCGCTGCTCATCAAGGGCAAGCTCGAGCGCCAGGCCGCCGTCGAAGCCCTCAAGGACGATCTCAAGACCAAGCTCCTCGCGAAATTCCCCGAGATGGCCGACGAGGCGTTCCGCGCCATGTTCGACGAACTCGAAATCGAAACGGTCCGCCGCAACGTCCTCGAGCGCGGCAAGCGCATCGACGGCCGCGCCGCCGACGAAATTCGCCCCCTCTATGGCCAGGTCGGCGTCCTCCCCCGCACCCACGGCTCCGCCGTGTTCAACCGCGGCGAAACGCAGTCGCTGGGCGTCGTGACGCTTGGCACGATGACCGACGCCCAGGAACTCGACGCCATCGCCGGCGGCCCCGTCGAGAAGAAGTTCATCCTCCACTACAACTTCCCGCCGTACAGCGTCGGCGAAGTCGGCCGCCTCGGCGCGACCGGCCGCCGCGAAATCGGCCACGGCGCCCTCGCCGAACGCTCCATCCTGCCGGTCATCCCCGAGGACTACAAGTACTCCGTGCGCGTCGTCTCCGAGATCATGGGCTCCAATGGCTCCTCCTCGATGGCCTCGATCTGCGTCGGAACCCTCGCCCTCATGGACGCGGGCGTCCCCATCAAGAAGCCCGTCGCCGGCATCTCCTGCGGTCTCTTCACCTCCGCCGATGAAAGCAAGAAGGTTCTCGTCACCGACATCCTCGGCGCCGAAGACCACTGCGGCGACATGGACTTCAAGGTCGGCGGCACCCGCCAGGGCATCACCGGCTTCCAGGTCGATCTCAAGATCCGCGGCCTCACCTGGGATCTCGTCGAAGGCGCCCTCCAGCGCACCCGCGACGCGCGCATGAAGATCCTCGACTACATGGAGTCCGTCATCCCCGCGCCCCGCACCGAACTCTCCCCCTACGCGCCGCGCATCGAGACGATCATGATCCCGCCCGACAAGATCGGCGCCCTCATCGGCCCCGGCGGCAAGAACATCCGCGGCATCACCGCCCTCTCCGGCGCCCAGATCGACATCGCCGACGACGGCACCGTGAGCATCTTCGCCACCTCCCGCGAGTCGATGGAAGTCGCCCGCAAGGAGGTCAACAAGACCGTCGCGGAGCCCGAAGAAGGCATGATCTACGATGGCACCGTGACCGGCATCAAGGAGTTCGGCGCCTTCGTCGAAATCCTCCCCGGCATCGACGGACTCTGCCACATCAGCGAGCTCAGCGACCAGCGCGTCCGCGCCACCGAGGATGTTTGCAAAGTCGGCGACAAGATGCGCGTCAAGTGCATCGCCGTCGACGACCGCGGTCGCATCAAGCTCAGCCGCCGCGCCGCCATGGCCGAACTGGCCGAGGAAAACGGGAACGGCAACTAGCCGAACGAGGGTTCTGGGTTCGGGCTTCAGGCATTGCCAGTTGCCGCCCCCTCTCAATCCGCCGGCACCCGGTTTGGATTCGCGAACCGGGTGGTCGCGATCGGCGACATTGATCGATCGACCGGTTGCATCCCGAACCGGAAACTGGCGTTCGCTCCTGTCACAGTTTCGAAACTGTGACAGGAGGGTTTTCTCCGTCGGGCCGAAGGCGTCCGATCGGACTTCATTCGTATCACAGCTCGGGAACGGTGTTCGTCGCAGGCCAGTCGAAACGCTGCTTGAGCTGGTACAGGGCGCTTCCCCGAACTCGCCTGGGATACGCTGAGGCATTGAGAACGTATTCAAGGAACGCCTCACTTTCACTCCATTCCAGAGCCAACATTTCCAGCATGGCCTCCCCCTTGAACATGAAGAGCGGACTGTCTGCCTCCACGTCGATGGCCGGAACCAATGCCTGACTGTACTGAATCGGGTCGGGGGAAACGCAAAGCGAATGGACGACGTTGGAGACGTAGTTGAGAACCTGTGAGTCGTTCGTGCCTACATTCACCCAGTGGATGCCGTTCAATGGTGAAGACTCTGGACAGGGCAACGACGAAACTCCTGCGGAAACCAGTTTCTCCCGTTGCTCCCACGCCGACGGCGGCCACCCCCTGTAGACGATGTTGCTGGGGATGGGATTCCACTGCCGCGCACTCGAAAACAGAATCACCTTGTCACCGGGTTCAAGATTCTGCATGAATATCGGCCCGTCCCTCCACTCCCGCATTGTTACGCTGTTTGTCTCTGGACCTCCATGCCATGTCGAGAAATCGGAAATGACTCTGCCCCCGGCATAGGTGCCGATGCCGATATGCTGGGCATGGGCTGCGAATGGAAGGATGCCGACATTGCCACCTGACGAAGCTGTACACAGCTCGACACACAGGCAAAGTAAGATCGTAATAACGCAGTTTATTTTCTTCATTTCAGTTCCCCTTTGGCAAGATGAATTCGAGATAGGCGATGTTTCGTGGCCGCCACGAACTTACGCGATTGGTGTGGCTGCCAAGAGCATAGACGTATGGCGTCTGGCCGCCATCGTTCATGATCCATCCGTTGACGTACGAGTTGTTGTTGTGCAAGCCATACGCGCCACCCAAATATTCTTCCGAGACCAGCCCGAGCATGTGCCCGGCCTCGTGGCTTGCCGTGGACGCAAGCGCGTGAGCTAAATTGTCTTCCGAAAACGGAAACAATGTGGAAATCTCGCATTTTTCCATACGAATAGGATGCATGGCCCCATTGTCGTATCGATATTTTTCTATTGAAGAAGCTCCTCGAATGGTGTCCACATAGACGGAGGCATTCCCCGATGGTTCTTTGTTCGGGAAAGGCGAAAGACTGGCAATGCCGTGAACTGTTACCAAAGGATCTCCAAAACATGTGAGCAATACGGTCTTGCTCTGCCCCCGAGGTTGATGGTGCGTAAAACGGATGTTAACAGTTGTGGGATATTGGATCGCACATTTGCTCGCAATTGTAGACAGCAACTCCGGTTTTGAAGTTGTCGGATCTCCTGCAAAAATGAGAATGTTGCTTTCGCAGCCAGCAACATCTGGATCGCCAAGCAAATCCGGATAAAATGTCCCAGGATGGACAATCGGGCGCTTGAACTCTTCAAACGAATCTTCGGTCATCTCGATTTTCACGACTTGGGGGACGTACACGGTCGTGCTTGTCTCGTCGATGACCGTCGCCGTGTCGCTGTCCGCCTCCCGGTACCTGAAGAAGATCGTGTAGTACGGCGGCGGCACCGGCTCGCCCGAAACGACGGCGGGAAGGGCGCGGTGGAACGGCGCGCCGCCCTCCGTGAACACGTCGGGCGAATCGGCAAGCGCGGCGCTCTCGGTGGCGATGCCGTCCCAGACGATCGTCTGCGGCCCGAACAGGCAGCGCCGCCGCTTCTGGAGCCCGGGTTCGGCCTGGCTCGCGTCCAGCCACCCGACATGCTGCCATCCCGAGGTGGTCTCGCGCATCAATTCGCCCTCAAGCCATCCCTCGAGGGGGGCGTGGTTGCATCCGGGCAGAGCCACGGTCAAGGAGGCGGTCTCGCCCAGATGAGGCGAGAAATTGCCCGTCCCGTCCGTTAGGGAGAAATCGGGCTGGATGCATTTCGGCACCTCGACGCGGTTTGTCACGACCGTCTCGGCATCCAGTTCCGAAGCGGCCTCCAAGGCAATTTCGATGCGCGGCACGTCGCCGTTTTGTCCGTCTTGCAGCGACTGCGTTTGCACGAGCCCCAGCGAAAGCATGGCGGGAGGATCGGCAAACCGGGTGATCGTGGATTCAACGGCAACGACCTTCTGCTGGATGTCGTCGTCGGAGGAGACGACGCAGGTTCCGGTGGCGGCCTGCCCGTCGCGGGGTGCGAAAACCAGGCGGAGCATGTCAAGGCAGCCAGCGTCCTGTTCGTAGCATGAATGAATTGTTCACGTCGGCCCGTGGACCATCGGGAAGCAAGGGATCTGACCAGACCTCCTCCATGAAGTTGGTTGGCATCCAATGTCGACAACCGATAAAAGTCACGTCGCAGTCCGTGTGGATTCTGGTTCCGGGAGGTTGCAACCTATAGCCATCTCGAATCAGTTCGTAGAAGGTCAGTCGATTCGTGGAAATCTGAGCCGCCTGGACCAGATTTGACGCGAAGGCGACCAGGGCCGAGTTTTCAGTCGTTACATGAAGCCATGAACGATCGCTGTCGTAGAACCGAGGAGCTTCAGGAGCCCGGCTTTGCCGATACACTGGCATCTTGAAGAGAAGGTCGAGCTGCGCCACGGTTCCCATCTGATAATAGTAATGTGGCAGGGTGTAGCAGGTCGCGAAAAACACGATGGACGTGCTGGTGACGGGAAGGAACAGTTTATTCCCCGAAACGCTAAGCGTGTTCGACCCCGGATTGCCAATCCAGTAGTTTTCAACGTCGAGGTGGGCGACCTCCCCCCATGCGTTGGTCGAGATGCCGGTCACGGTGCCGATGCCGACGATGTCGCATACTGCTGCCTGAAGGGGAATTGGCGACTGGCGCGCACGGCGCGCCGCACGCTCTTCGGCGGTCACTACCCTCTCTTCATCATCTTC
Source organism: uncultured Lentisphaerales bacterium (assembly GCA_964451695.1). Lineage (GTDB taxonomy): Bacteria > Verrucomicrobiota > Kiritimatiellia > RFP12 > UBA3636 > JAAZAI01. The sequence goes on from CAYVJM010000101.1 coordinate 6,170, forward strand.
AGCGTTCGCCAAATGCGGCGCACAAAAGGATAGCAGTACAATCGACACAATGATTCGTTTTGTTCGCATCATAATCCCCATCCTCCTGTTGGCAGACAAAATTCAAGATACAATCGGTTGAAGCGTTTCCAGTATCGTGTTTTGCTCGGAGCCAGAATATCTGACATTTTTTTTAAACCACGAACATCCATAATGTACGTTCCGTCCGTATCATTGTTGTGGGGGTCTGAAGGAGACAACGCCTCCAAAAACGTATGATCGACCAACCCAACGGCGTGCCCAGTTTCGTGAACGATAATTTGAGCCAAAAGACGATTGAAATTCGCTACGGACAATTGTGTAGGGAAAACATCTTCTGCGTTAGGGGAACGATAGTGTTCGTACAATACTTCTCGGGCACTGACGACGTAGACCATTCCTATGTCGGCAGGTGATGAATTGCGTTGATCAAGTTCTAGGGATAGCCCAACGTTATTGTCCGATGAAGAATGTTGGAGCGTTACGAATATTCCCGTATATGCCCCTTGAACGGACTGCTGTCCGTTGACAAATCGAATATTAACGGTTTCAGGCATAAGATCAGCCGCATATTGCGGCAAGTTCTGGAGTGCTTGTTCTGCGGCATCTTCGCTTTCCGTGCCTGCGTAGACACTCGTTATGCTACCATTGGAGTTAGTGTATATGATTGGAGTGGCCACCAACGGCGCGACAATCGAGAGAGGGGTGATTTTCACAACTTGCGGAATGAAAACGGTGTCGAGGCGTTCGTCTAGCATTTTTGTTTTCGCGGCATCCCAAAGGCGGGCACGAACTAAATAGAAAGGGGATGGTACAGGTTCGCTTCCGGTGACGGCTGGCATGGCTCGGTGGATGCTTCCGCAAGGACCGTTGAACATGCTCGGATGGTCGGCCAAGGGCAGGCTGGCCTGTGCGATACCATCCCATTCAAAGCCAAGCGACTGGCCTCCAAGAGCTGACGTTTCGAGGTAGCGGTCCAAGGAGGAGGTTGTCGGATCCATGTCCACGCTCGCCACGTGCTGAAACTCGCCGATGACTTCCCGAACCACCTCGATCTCCAGCCAGCCTGGATTCTGAACATGCTTGCATCCTGGAAGCGTGACACCCACGCCCAACGTCTCGCCAAGATGCGGTGAAAAGATGTTCGTCGACAGGCTTGCGGTAAACACCTTTTGCAAGCATTGCTCCACGATGCTGGTCACGACGACTCGCGATCCGGCGTCAAGCGCCAGGGTCGTCAAAACCGTCATTTCCTCTCCGCTGGACTGCCGAGGTATGCGAGCTACGGTAAGCCACGATTCCATTCCTGAATCCGGCGTCATGCCTCCGAAATCCGAACTCCATTGGAATGTGGCAGATTCCAGGCCAAAACGATTTGTCACGGTGAATGGGCCCACTCCGTCGCCCACGTCGTGATAGTTGTCATCGAAGACGACTTCAAACTTCCCTGCCCGGATGTCTGTACTGGGACCGACCACCCCTCCCGTCAATGAAAGCGTCTGAATGCCGCTCGTTTGGGGTGTAAAACAACAAATTGCGCGGTCCAGAATGACGACTGTGTGCGCGATCATGCCATCTGCGGATACCAGTGCGTTGCCATGAAGGCCCTGTCCGGGACGCGGGGAGAACGCAACCTGCATGCGACTCTTCCAGAGTTCGCCGGACGGCGGATCGGATCCCTCCGGCTCAGGGAGCAGCGCGATCTGCGTATCCTCGCCAAAGGGGAGGCGCAACTTGACGGACGTGCCGACGGTCGCCTGGAGCACGATGCCCTGCGTCGCGTTCGTCGTCGTCCACGTCAGCGCCGCGCTGCGCGTCGTGTAG
>CAYVJM010000102.1:0-3248 GCA_964451695.1 uncultured Lentisphaerales bacterium
CTTGACTTTTCCGGCTTCGATGCAGCCGACGTGGCCGCTGCCCATGTTGCCGACGCCGATGATGCCGATTCGGACTTCGTTCATTTCGGAGATTTCCTTGCTTCGATGAGGATGGTGTTCAGGAGTCAATTAGAGATGCTTCATTATGGCCCATGGAGGGCCGGAAAGCAAGGAAGTTCGCACCCAGAACGAACGGCCCTCGCGATCACGGCGTCGATGATCGGCAAGTCGGCAGGCGAGAACGCTTCGCGCAGCGCAGGCAGGGCAGAGGGATCGATCCACTGGATTTCGCTGTGGACGGTGGGGGTGAAGACTGCGTCGTCCTCGGCGCGGGCCGTCCAGGCGACCAGCTTGATCGCGCGTCCGCCTGTGTGGCATTCCGTGACCGTCAGCGGTCTTTCGACGTCGATCGCGGCGCCGAACTCCTCGTGGATTTCGCGGGCGAGGCACTCGGCCTCGGTCTCGCCGGATTCGCGCTTGCCGCCGGGAAACTCCCAGAGGCCGGCGTTGCTCTGGCCTCGCGCACGTCGCGCGACAAGCACCTGGCCGCGGGCGTTGCGGATGACGCCGGCCACGACGAGAATGGGGGCGGCCTTCGCCCGGATCGCATCGAGCTGGCGCATCCCGAGCGTGAAGCAGAGAAGCCAGGGGGCGGGGAGGGCGGGGGCGCCGGCGAGGGCGGCTTCGAGCTCCGAGCGGTCGAGGCGGCGCAGCTCGGCGTCCTCGACGTCGTCGCTGGCGGGGCGGGGTCCGGACTTCGGCGCGCAGTCGAGGGCGAGGAAGAAATGGCCGGTGCCGTTTCCCCGGTTCGCGTCGGAGACGCATTGCGCAAGGGGGATCCAGCGTTCGCTGGCGTAGCCCGTCTCTTCGAGCAGTTCGCGTTGTGCGGCCTCCAGCGGATTTTCGCCGGGCTCGAGATAGCCGCCCGGGGGGCCGAAGCCGAAGTGGTCGCCCATCGCGTATTTGGCCTGGTGGAAGCCGAGAAAGCGGCCTTCGCGGTCGACGGCGCAGATCGTGACGTAGTCGGGGCTGTCGATCCAGCCCCAATCGGGAATGACGCGCCCGTTGGAGAGCCGGACTTCGTGCCGCTCGACTCTGAGAAATTTGTTGAGGGCGAGAATCTCCGTGCGGGAGACGGTTTCGAGGGGTTTCATGTGGGTCGCCCGCTAGATCAGGCCATGGCGCGCCTTGGCGGAGAGGAGGAGGGCCGCGAGGATCGCGGCCGCGCCCCAGGCCAGGAACGGCCGGTAGTGCTCTTCGAAGCGCAGGTAGACGGTCTGTTCGACGGCGGTCTTCTGGAGCTGGTCGATGGTTTCGAGCGCCGTCTCGAGCGCGGCGCGGTTGCGGACGTTGTAGTAGCCGCCGCCCGTTTCCGCGGCGATCCGCTTGAGCGCGGCTTCGTCCATGCTGACCTCCATCATGCCCACGAATTCCCGGCCGAACATGTCCCGTCCCAGCGCCTCCGCGAGACCGGTCGAGCCCACGCCGATCGTGTAGACCTTCACGCCCTGCTGCTTCGCCACCGCCGTCGCCTGCTCGGGCGAAACGATGCCGGCGTTGCTCTCGCCGTCGCTGAGGAGGATGACGATGCGCGACTGGACGTTCGTCGCGGCGGCCAGGCGCGCGCAGGCCATCGCCAGGCCGTCGCCGATCGCCGTCGCCGTCTCGAGCTGGTCGGCGGCGTTCACCGCGACCTCCGTCTTCGAGAGCACGTGGAGCAGCGCGGCGTGGTCGAACGTGAGCGGGCAGCGCGTCGTCGCGTACCCGCCGAAGGCCACGAGGCCGATCAGGTCGTCGGGACGGCGCTGGACGAAATCGGCGAATGTCTCCTTCACGACGTCGAGACGCGTCTTCCGCTCCGAGGGCGGCGCGCCGCGACGGGAGAAGTCGAGAGCCAGCATCGAGCCCGAGACGTCCACGGTCATCTCGATGGCGATGCCTTCGGCGGTCTTGCGCGATTTCGACAGCTCGGTGCGCGGACGCGCGGCGGCGATGATCAGGGCGGCGAGACCGAGAAGCATCAGGTACGGCGGCAGGACGCCGAGGCGCTGGCGCCAGGTGACGACGCGAGGCACGAGGGAGAGGCCCGGGAAGGGCGACGCCTGGCGCCGCGCACGGCGCAGGAGCCGCCAGGCGGCGAAGCCCCAGGGGAGCGCGAGCAGAAACGCGAGCGGCGTGGCGAACCCGATCATGGCGTCGCCTCCTGCCGTTCGGCGGCTTCGGCTTCGCCCTCCAGATACACCCGCGCCTTGGCCGTCGCCTCCGAGGCCATCCCGACCGAGGCCATGACACCGGCGAACTTGACGAGATCCGCCGCGGTCAGAAACGCCTTCAGCCCCTGGACGGACTCCGCGCGGAAGGCCGGGTGGGCGGCGGCCGCCGCGAGGAATTCCTCGGTCGTCTGCTCCGGCGCGCGGATGCCGTGGCGTCGTTCGATATAGCGGCGCACGACGAGGGTCAGCTCGATGTAGAAGTCCTTGAACAGGCCTTGTTCCGGCAGACCGCGCCCGAGCAGCTCCTCAAGTTCGCGCAGCGCCCGCTCGCGCGGCGTCATCCTGCGAATCTTGCGGGCGAACGCGATTCGCGAGCCGAACCACCCCAGGATGGCGATGACGAGCGCGGCTCCGAAGACGATCCCGGCGACTCGGCCGATGCCGCGCAGCGAGGGGCGGATGTAGCGCGGCTCCAGCGCCGTATCGACCGTCTCCGGGGCGGCTCCGGCGGTGTCCGCCGCTGGAATCGCGATCATCTCGGTGGCGAACCAGCTTTCGCGGGGCGGATGCGAGGAGGCGTCCTTCAGGCGCACCGCGAAAGGGCGGATCCGATGGCGCGCGGCGCCGGGAACCGGGCGCAGGTTGAAGTGGTGGGCCGTGCGCTTCGCGGCGCCGGCCTCGCCGGATTCCGCCACGTAGGCGCCTTCGAGCGCGAAGCCCTCGAAGCGGTCGGACAAGTCGTCGGGCAGGACGACGGAAACGTTCTCGGGATGGGAAAGTTCGATGACGACCTCGGTGTTCACGGCGGGGTCGACGGCGGGCGGATCGGCCCGGACAGAGACTTCGACGGCGTCCTGTTTGAAGATGCGCACGAGCGGCTCGGCGGCGGATGTCGCGGCCGTGGCGAAGCAGGCCATCGCGCAGAGGATCCGGCGCGAAACGCCGAAACGCGGGCGGAAACGGTTTGCGGGGGTGGTGGCTTCTTTGATCTTCATCGCGGCATAATTCTATGCAATGCCGCCTTCGCCGTCAATC
>CAYVJM010000102.1:3348-7957 GCA_964451695.1 uncultured Lentisphaerales bacterium
TCGCCGTCAATCTCGGCGCGACCCTTGTCCGCGAGAGGCGCCCTGTGCTAGACTCGCGTCATGAAACCGAACATGCGCATCGTTGACCTGACCGGCGTCTGGACCCTGAGCTGCCCCGGCCGCGACGACATCGCCGGGCTCGAGGTCGTCGTCCCCGGCGGCGTGCACCCCGCGCTGATGGAGGCGGGGCTGATCCCCGATCCCGGCGTCGGCGGCAACGCCGCCGAAGTCAAGTGGGTCGGCGAGCGCGACTGGGTCTTCGAACGTCCGTTCGAGGTGGACGAGGCGCTGTTGGCGCACGACATCGTGGATATCGAATTCGACGGCATCGACACGGTCGCCGAGGTGTTCGTCAACGACGCCCCGGTTTTGAAGGTGGACAACATGTTTCACCGGTGGCGAGCGGATGTCAAGGGCGTCCTGCGCCCCGGCGAGAACCGCGTGCGCGTCGCGATTGCCGCGCCCAGTCGCGCGGCGAACTCCGAGTCGGTGCGCAAGGCGCGCTACGGCTTCGGCTCGGCCTACAGCCCCGAGTGCGTCACGGCCGGCATCTGCCGAGCTGTCCGCCTGCGGGCCTGGAACGTCGCGCATTTCTGCGACTTCGGCCTGAGTCAGGGTCACGAGGCGGACGGGGTGACGATCTTCATTGGTGGATGGATCGAGACGGCCGGCGATCTGGCCGCGGGCCTGGGCGTGCGGTTCGAGATCGCCGATCCCGACGGCGTTTGCGCGTGCCGCGGCTCCGGTGAGGTTCGGGAGGGCGGGGACGGCGCGTTTCACGCCAAAGGGTATGTCGCGGCGCCGCGGCTCTGGTGGCCCAACGGCCTCGGGGAGCAACCGCTCTACCGCATCGAGGTCGCGCTCTGCGATGCGGCCGGGGCCGAGCTGGATCGTATTGCGTGCCGAATCGGGCTGCGCACGCTGGCGGTGGACGAGGACGAGACTGGCGGTTCGTCCCGCCTGGCCTGCAACGGCGTGCCGTTCGCGCTTCGCGGCGGCGTGTGGATTCCGCCCGGACTCTTTCCCTCGCGCGTCAGCGGCGAGGACTACGCCTACCTCGTCGGCAGCGCCGCCGAGGCCGGCCTCAACGCGCTGCGCCTCTGGGAGGGCGGCACGTTCGAGGACGAGGCGTTCTGGGACGCCTGCGACGAGCGCGGGATCATTGTGCTCGGCGTCGCCGAGGCCGGGTCCGCGGCAGGCGGCGACGGCGAAGACGATCCCGAGGACAACCGCTACCGCCTTCTGCCGCACGCCTGCATTCCCGACGCCCCGCTGGGCGAGCCGGACGAGGCGGGCGGGCTGTGCGTGTTGCGCGACATCCTCGCCTATCCGGCCCCCGAGACGCTCGAAGCCTGCGTGCCGCCCGCCGACCGCAACATCACCGGCGAGGCGATGGAGGCGCGCGTGGCCGGCGGTCGCGGAGCCGCGGGGCTGGTCGCGGGGCTCGCGGCGGCGTGGCCGCTGCCGAGTTCGTTCCGCGATTGGCTCTGGCTCAGCCAGATCGCGCAGGGCGTGGCCGTCTGCGCCACGCTCGCCGAGAAGCTTCGCGATCCCGCTTGCCCCGGCGTGCTCTGGGAACCGTTCGCGAGCTGCTGGGCGATCGCGGACGGCGCCTCGATCGACAGCGAGGGGCGCTGGAAAGCGCTGCACTATTTGGCGCAGGCCGAGCTGGCGCCCCTGACCGTGCGCGGCTTCGTTCGCGCTGGCGGTCGCGTCGATGTGTCGGTGCTCAATATGGGCCGCGACGACGTGGCCGCGACGTTGCGCTGGAGCGCGACGACGCTGGGCGGGCTGGTGCTTGACCAAGGGGAGTCTGCGCTAAACTGCTTTGCTGGCGCCGTCGTCGTGGCGGCGCCGCTCGCACTCGGCGCCATTCTCGACCACTATCGCCGCGAGGAGGTTGTGGTGTGGCTGTCGCTGTTGGACGAGGAGGACTTCGTGCTGTCCCATTCGCCCGTGCTCTTCGCGCAGCCGAAGCATCTCGCGCTGGAGGATCCGTGCCTGGCGGTCGACGTGGCGGACACGCTCGACGTCGAGGGCGAGCAGGCCTTCAAGGTGACGCTTTCGGCGACGAGCTCTGCCTTCTGGGCGTGGCTCGATCTGCCCGGTTGCCAGGCGCAGTTCAGCGACAACTTCGTCTGCCTCGAGCCCGACGAACCGCTCGACATCTTCGTTTCCGTCGTGGAGCCGATGACCCAGATGGCATTCCGCCGCAAACTCGTCCTCCGCAGCCTATATGACATCCGTATAGGACGGGGCTAGTTCTAAAGACGCACGTTTCTCATTCTGCAACGCCAAGGCATTCGAGTCGACAAAGCACGCCGATACGTCGCAGAGCTGGCAGGCGCCCCACGTGGAGTCGCAAGGAGTACGGTGATGTCAAAACGCATGTTACGGAGAATGGCAACGAGGGTGCTGGTGGGCGTGCTGGCGCTTTATGCGCTGGCCTGCGTGCTGTTGTCCACGGGGTGCGTGGCCAACAGCCTGATGTTTCATCCGCCCGCTGCGACCTACGGATGGAAATCGCGGGACGTCGTGAAGCTCGACACGCCGGCCGGTCCGGTCGCGGCGCTCTGGCTCGAGAGCACGGCGTCTGACAAGGTGCTGGTCTACTTTCACGGCAATGCGGAGGATCTGGGCCACGGATCTCCCGTCTACGCGGCGTTCCACGACGCCGGGATGTCCGTGCTGTGCGTCGAATATCCCGGCTATGGTCCCAGCGCCGGGTTGCCCTCTGAAAAGGGGGCCTATGCTAGCGCCGATGCGGCGTATGCCTACCTGACGCAGACCCGGGGCATTGCGGAGACGAACCTTGTCGTGATGGGCCTTTCGATCGGCGGCGGTTCCGCCTGCTATTTCGCCGAGAAGCATCCCGCGGTGGACGGGCTGATCCTTCAAAGCGCTTTCACCAGCGCATTCCGCACGGTGACCCGCGTACGCATCCTGCCGAGAGACCCGTTCCCCAACATCGCCCGCATCAGCCGCATCCCGTGCCGCAAGCTGATCTTGCATGGCACGGCGGACTCCATCGTGCCCCATGCCCATGCCGTGGCGCTGGCCGAACGCGCGTCAGGACCGACGCGCCGCGTCGACGTGCCTGGCGCGGGGCACAACGACCTCGTCTCCGTCATGGGCTTTGATCGCTACGTGGCGCTCGTCGCGCAGTTCGTCAACGGCGAGTACGACTGATCCGAATACGCGCGTATCTGCCGTGATGGGATGAATCAAGGCTTCAGCGCCACGCGGATCATCCGGTGGTCGGAGGTGTCGTCGACGGGGAGCGCCTCGGGATCGCCGACGCGTTCAAAGCCCTTCACGAGGATGAAGTCGAACGTCGTGGCCGGGTAGTAGTCGCTGGCGGGCAGAGAGGCGTAGGCTTCGCCTGTAAAGCCCTCGAAGGCGTTGCGGAAACCGGCGTCGAGAAAGGCGCGAATTGTCGTCTCGTCGGCGAAGCGTTCGTCGCCGAGGGCGATGTTGAAGTCGCCGGCGACGATGAAACGCGCCACGGGCCGCCCGCTGAAACCGTCGGCTTCGAGGCGGGCGATGCGGCGGAGGAGCTGCTCGGCCGAGAGTTCGCGTTTGAGGCGGTTGAGCGTGGTCTGGCGTTCGACGTCCTCGCCCTCGGGAATGTAGTTGCTCTTGAGGTGGACGTTGAAGCAGCCGACGAGGGCGCCGTCGACGTCGAGCACGGCGTAGGCGTAGCCGCGGGGCGGGTAGACGAAGTCCGCGGCCTGCCACGACTCGTAGCCGGAGTCGACGACGGGGCGGCGGGAGAAGATCGCGAGCTGCTGGAGGGCAGGCTGCTGCGTTTCGTAGTCGAGGAAGTCGGAGCAGACGACGGGTTGGGGCGCGGCGTCGCCGAGGCGCGAGGCCAGTTCGCGGCATGTGGCGAGGTCGCGGATTTCCTGGGCGAAGAACAGATCGGGGGCCCCGTGGATCCGGATGAACCGCGCGGTGGCGGCGAGGCGGCGCGCCTCGTCGGCGGGGGGCTGCGGCTCGGGGAAGCCGGAGGGGAACCATTGCAGGTTCCACGTCGCGACTTCGACGACGCCGGGCGCCGACGCGGGGCGGCGGGCAGGGACGGGGAGCAGCTCCCAGAGCAGCGCGGCCGCCGCGAGGGCGGTGAAAACGACGAGCCGATGGATGGCGAGGCCTTTCATCGTGGCACCGTCAGCGCATCGCCACGAGGCTGGCGGCCATGACGGCCATGCCGCCGACGAGGCCGAGGAGGCTGTCGTGGCCTTTGCCGTAGGCGCGGCTGGTGGGGAGGAGTTCGTCCACGCTGATGTAGACCATGATGCCGGCGACGCCGGCGAAGAGGCCACCCATCAGCATCGGCGGGACGGTGGCGGCTGGGCCGGCGACGAGGAGCAGGAGGAGATAGGCGACGATGGCGCCGACGGGTTCGGCGAGGCCGCTGAGCAACGAGTAGACGAAGGCGCGGCGGCGGGAGCCGCTGGCGTAGTAGATCGGCACGGAGACGCTGATGCCTTCGGGGATGTTGTGCAGGGCGATGGCGATGGCAATGGCCACGCCGAGGGCGGGGTCGCGCAAGGCGGCGAGGAAGGTGGCGAGGCCTTCGGGGAAGTTGTGGATGCCGATGGCCAGC
>CAYVJM010000103.1:0-7933 GCA_964451695.1 uncultured Lentisphaerales bacterium
CCAGCGTTCGTTCTGAGCCAGAATCAAACTCTCCGAATAATTGAAAATCAGATCTTCCGAATCCCCCTCGGGGGCCGGTCGACCATCGTTTCGGGTTTGCTTTGAATTCCCAAGCACAAACTTACTTTGCTGTCGGGCCTCGCCTCCCGCGCCCCGCCCCGCCCCGAAGGACGGCCGCGGCGCTCGCAGGCGCGCTGCCCGATAAAAGCGGTTCCGTTTTCAAAGATCGTCCTCGCCGGCGCAAGATGCCGCCGCCGCGGATTCGCGCAGCCCCCGGCTCGGTACCGGACGTTCAGTCTCGTCCTGGCCGGTTGCGGCGCGTGGGAAGTAAATTAGCAAAAACGCCCCCCCCGAGTCAACCCCCTTTTTTCAACTTTTTTTTCGAGGGCGCGGCAACGTCGTCGCCGCACCCCCAGGGGCCGGGGTTCGGGGGTCAGGGAACAGGGTTCGGGGTTCAGGGTTCAGGGTTCAGGGTTCAGGGATCGGGGTTCGGGGTTCAGGGTTCAGGGTTCAGGGATCCTAATCCTAATCCTAATCCTAATCGTAATCGCTTGATTCCGCGGCTGCGCGCCATGATCGGCTGGCCGCCCATCGAGACGTGACGAGACGAAGACAGGCCATGAAGAACGTGGGAGGGAAAGAGGATTACGAGTACGATTACGAGTACGAGTACGAGGAAGAGGAAGAGTACGATTAGGATTGCGAGGAGGAAAAAGAGAAGACCCGGAGGCTGAATACCGCGCTGGCGCCTCGACGGCGTTGCCGCTATAATGAGTCCTGTAATCCTCCCTGCGATTTCTCGCATCCTCGAACCCAGACCCCCTTTCCCCATGCGCCTGCTCCCGCTCTCGATCTCGCTCCTGCTCGCTTTCCTCGCCGCGCCGGCCACGGCCACCGAACCGCCGCGCGTGATCTCCATCGTTCACGGTGAAACCACGCTGGCCTCGCACGGAGACAAGGCCTACGCCGTGAACCGCGCACGCGGCGTCGGACGCGACCTCGACGACGCGGGCTTCGCCTCGAAGACCTTCTCCGATGTCGCTCTGGCCGCGGCGCTCGCTCCGCCGTGCCGCGTGGCGCACCTGGTCTGCGTCGAATACCCGGCCGCATCCCAGCTCGCGATCATCGACGCGTTTCTCAAGAACGGTGGCAAGCTCGTGGTCCACCGATCCCCCTCCGGACCGCTCGCGAAACGTCTCGGCCTCGGCGAGCCGCGCCAGGTCCGCGCCGGGGCATTCCTGTGGACCGGCTTCGCCTTCCAGGGCGCCCGCCCGCTCCACGCCCCCGCCCGCGTGGACAGCAAGGCGGGGCTCGTGCTCCAACCGGCTTCGCTGGGCGCCGACGCCCGCGCGCTGGCGCGCTGGATCCCCGCCGGAGACAAGGCGGGACCGGTCGCCGTGATCGAGACGCCGCGCGGTTTCTGGATCGGCGCCATGCTCGGCAACGACGGCGATGCGGAGTTGCGGCGGCGCTTCCTCGCGGCCCTCACCGCGAAGCTCTGCCCGGAGGCATGGCGGCTCGCGGCGAAACGCCTCGATCGCGAGGTGTGGAGCATGGCCGGCTGCAGCTCCTTCGAAGATGCGGAAACGGCGCTGCGAAACGCCGCCGGCGCCACGCGCCGGGAACGCCTCGAAGACTGGCTGGCGACGCTCCGAAGACTCGAGACGCTGAAGCAACGCGCCTTTTCGAAGGGACTCTTCGGAGCGGCCATCGAGCACCTCTGGGACATGCGAGAGCCCCTCGCTTGCGCGTACGCCGTCGCTCACCCGATCCATCTCGAACACGGCGTGGTGGCAACCTGGGACGCCACCGGTGCGGGGCTCGTGCCCGGCAACTGGACCGCCACTGCGGCGACGCTGGCGCGAAGCGGCTTCACGGATCTTTACGTGATGGCGAAGGCACCGCCGTTTGCGACCGGCGGCGCGCCGGGCCCGAACGCCGGTCCGGCGTTCGAAACTTGCGTCCGGGAACTGTCGGCCGCCGTCGCCGCCGGCGGCAAACTCGGCATCCGCGTGCATGCGTGGATCCCGGCGTTGAACCTCCAGTACCTGCCCGAAGCGCAAAAGGCGGCGTTCATTTCGGAAGGGCGCGCGCTCGCGAACGCGGCCGGCAAGTCCGTGGTCTGGGCGGATCCCGGCCACCCTCGCAATCGCGCGCAGCTCGCGGCCTTCGCGGCGTCGCTAATCATGCGCACCGGCGCGGCGGGCATCCATCTCGACTACATCCGATACCCGCACGAACCGTCCTCGACGGGCGCGCGCGATCGCGAGCCATTCGAGCGCTGGAACGGCGCGAAGACAAAGCGATGGCCGCAGGACGTCGCCGTCGGCGGACCGCTGCGCGGTCGCTGGCAGGCTTGGCGCGCGGCGCAGGTGGAGGGCGCGGTGGAGACCGTCGCGACGGCGGTCCGCCGCGCGAAGCCCGGTGCGACGATCTCGGCGGCGGTGTACGGCAAGTATCCCTCGTGCGTCAACGCGATTGGGCAGGACTGGGGCGCCTGGCTCAACAAGGGCCTGGTGGATCTCGCCGCGCCCATGAACTACACGGCGGATACCCAGGCCTTCGCCAAACTGCTTCGCGAACAGCTCGCGCACGCTCCCCGCAACAAGCTCGTGGCCGGCATCGGCGTCACCTCCTTCGAGGCGAATCTCGATGCGGTGCAGGTGCTGCGCCAGATGGAGGCCGCATCCAAGCTCGGCGTCAAGGGCGTGGCCCTCTACGGACTCGATCCGCGCATTCTGCCGACACTGCGGCTCGCGGCCCCGGGCGGGTCACCGCCCGAGGCTCGCTGATGAACCGCCAGCGCGAATCGGACGTTTATACCCCTGCAACCCGCCGCCGGGAACGGAGCCGCGATCCTGGCGGAACGTAGAATCGGTCGCGGCCATGAGAGGATTTGAAACGTTGAGCATCGCAACTCTGCTTCTGGCATCGGCCGCGCCCTTCCGCATCCCGGCCTTCACAACGCTCATGGAGAAAGGCGGCGTCGTGATGTGGCCGTTGCTCTTCTGTTCGATTCTCGTCCTTTCCGTCGTGGCCGAGCGCCTCTGCGTCTTCGTCGCCTTCGCCATCGGCGAGCGGCGCGCCCGCCAGGACGTCGAGGCAGTGTACGATGCGCTCATCCGCGGCGACGTCGACGCCGCCGTCCTGCACGGTCTGCAAGCCGGCCCCGTCGGGCGCTTCCTCGCCCGCGGCCTCAAACACCGCGAATGCGGCCTTTCCCAGGGGCTCGAGGAGTCGGGCCAGCAGGTCCTCGAACGCCTGCGCCGCGGTCTCTCCATTCTCGACACCCTCGTCACCCTCTCGCCGATGCTCGGCATCCTGGGCACCGTCACCGGCATCATCGCCTCGTTCGAACTGCTCGGCACCTCCTCGATCGGCACGGATCCCCAGGCGATCTCCGGCGGCATCGCCGAGGCTCTCATCACCACCGCGGCGGGCCTCGTCGTCTCGATGTCGGCCCTCGTTCCCTACAACATGTTCCGAACGCAGATCGCGCGCTGGGCGCGCAAGCTGGAGCAGGCTGGGCGCCACTGCGAACTGGCCTGCGCGAAAGGACGCGTCGATGCACCTTGATCCCGGAAACGGCGCCGGCGGCGCGCGGCTCGAGATGACGCCGATGATGGACGTCGTCTTCCTCCTCCTCGTCTTCTTCATCTACGCGATGGTGACGATGACCGTCCACCGCGGCATCGACGTCGCGCTGCCGCAAACAGCGGCCGGCGCGCTCACCGGCGCCCACGCCGTCATCACGCTCTCCGCAGAGGGCGGCGCCTGGCTCGAAGGGCGCGCGGCGGACGACGCCTCCCTCGTCGCGCGCGTCGTCGCCGAATGCGCCGATCGCCCCATTCTGATCAGCGCCGACGAGCGCGTGCCGATCGGCCGCGGGCTCGCGCTCCTCGCATCGCTGCGCGAGGCGGGGATCTCCGAAGTCGCGTTCCAGACCCGGCCCGCGCCGTCCGCACCGGCGGAATGAGGCGGAATCCCACGTCGCCATGACCCCGGATGGATCCAGCTCCCCGCTCTGCAAGGCCGCCGCGCTCCTGTTCGCCGGCGGCGTCCACGCGTTGTTCTTCGCCCAGGCGAGTTTCGACACAACCCCGCCCCCCCTCGAACAGCCCGCCGCCACGCGCGTCTTCATCCTGCCCGCCCCGACGCCCATCGTCGCGGTTCCGGTTCCGCCGCCCGAACCGGAGCCGCCGGCGCTCGAGCAGCAGGAAGCCTCGCCCGTCGAAATCCCCAAGCCCGAGATCGAGCCGGATCCTGTTCCCGAGCCTGAGCCAGAACCGGAACCGGAGCCCGAACCCGAGCCGAAACCTGTTCCCGAGCCCAAACCCGAACCCGAGCCTGTTGCAGCACCCCTGCCGGAGCCCGAGCCTCCCACCCCGGCCCCGCCCGTCTCGGCGTCGGCGCCTGCGCCGGAAATACCCTCCCCCGCCGCCACCGCCGCGCCCGACGATTCCGACGGCCTCGCCGACGTCCCGCCCGCCGCGCTCCGGGAGATCAAGCCAGAGTACCCGCTCCAGGCGCGTCAGGAGAAGTGGGAGGGCGACGTCGTGTGCAGCGCGCACATCTCCCGGCGGGGTCGCGTGCTGGACGCCGCCATCGTGCAGGGCAGCGGCCGCGAAGTCCTCGACGCCGCGGCTCTGAAGGCGGTGCGCGCCGCGCGCTTCTCACCCGCCACGAAACGTGGCAGGCCCGTCGACCTGCACGTTCGCCTCACGGTCTCCTTCCAGCTCGACTAGTCGAACTCCGCCATGACGCCATCGGCCACTTCGCGACCCCGCGCCGTGAGCGCGTAGGCGCCGTCGTCGAGGCGGGCCAGCAGGCCGAGGCGCGCCAGCTTCTCGCAAATCGCGAGCCGCGCGCGCCCGATCGCCGTGGCGGGGTCCGGACGCTGCCCCGCGGCAAGGCGAAAGCCGGTGACGAAGCGTTCGCGCGCGTCCGCTTCGGGGGTCAGCGCCTCCTCCTCCGCCGGTGGCGGAAGGCCGGCGCGGAGCGCGGACGCCCAGGTGGCGAAATCCGGCGCGTTCGTCCGGCGCACGAGCCCTTGGCGCGACGCGGCCGCCGGGCCGAGGCCCGCGTAGTCTTCGCCATGCCAGACGGCGAGGTTGTGGCGGCATTCGAAGCCGGGCAGCGCGTAGTTGGAAATCTCGTAGCGCGCGTAGCCCGCGCGGGCAAGCGTCGCCTCGGCTTCGGCCAGCGCGTCGAGCGTCGCGTCGTCCGAAGGCATCTCCACGCGCCCGGCGCGGACGTCCGCCGCGAGCGGCGTCCCTTCCTCGACCGTGAGCGCATAGACGGAGATGTGGCGCGGGGCGAGGGCAATCGCCTGCTCCAGCGAGCGGTGGAAGGAGGCGTCGTCGAAGCCGGGGATGGCGGCGATCAGGTCGAGCGAGAGGTTGTCGAAGCCGGCGTGGCGAAGTGCGGACGCCGCCGCGACGGCCTGCGCGGCATCGTGGCGGCGTCCGAGGAAACGCAGGGCGCGGTCGTCGAACGACTGGACGCCGAGACTCGCGCGCGTGGCGCCGGCGGCGCGCAGGGCATCGGCGAGCAGGGCATCGACGTCGCCGGGGTTCAGTTCGACCGTGAACTCCGCGCCGGGCTCGGGCGCTGGCAGGACGGCGGCCAGGGCGCGCAGGCCGTCGGGGCCGAGGAGCGAGGGGGTGCCGCCGCCGACGTAGAGCGTCGTCGGGCGCGCGCCCGGCGCGCGGATCGCGAGTTCTCGGGCGACGAGATCGGGGAAGGCGGCGAGGGCTCCGGCCGGCGCGCCGGTCTGCGAGTGGAAGGCGCAGTAGCGGCACTTCGAAGCGCAGAAAGGCACGTGGACGTAGAGGTTCATTGCGGATGTTCGGCGACGGAGCGGTCGACGACGGCGTAGAACGGAAAGCGCGCCGGATCGTCGCCGAGGGGACAGCGCTTCCATCTCCGATACACCCAGAGCCACTGCCCGGGATTGTCGAGGATCATCCGTTCGAACCCGGCGGCGATGCGCGCGGTGATCGCCTTGGGCTCGAGCGCGGCAGACTCCTCGGCGGTGACCTCGTCGACGATGCCGAGACGGTAGCGGTCCTCGGCGGCGTCGTGGACCACGCCGGCGATGGCGACGGGGACCTTGAGGCGGTGGGCGATGTGGCCGGCGGCGTTGGAGAATGCGGCGGGGAGGCCGAAGAAATCAAGGTAGATCCCGCCATCGGAGGGATCCGTGTGCTGGTCGAGAAGCAGCGCGACGAGGCTGTTCTGGCGCAGCGCCCGCATCATGCCGGTCGTGGCGCCCGAGCGTGCGATGACGTTCTGTCCGGTGGCCTGGCGGAAGCGCAGCAGCGGGTCGAGGGTGCGGCGCGTGCCAATGGGGCGGTAGACGCTCCACACGCCGCGACCGCGCAGGGCGATGTACTGGCCGCCCAGTTCCCAATTGCCGAGGTGCGCGGTGGCGAGGATGCCGGGAAAGCTTCCTTCGATCCAGCGCGTCATCGTTTCGTCGACCGGGGCGCAATGGCGATTCAGGCGCTCGGAGGTGTGGCGGGAGAACCAGAAGTAGTCGAGCAGAATGAGCGCGGCATGGCCAAACGCCGCATGGAGGATGGCGCGCTTCTCGCGCGGCGTCTTCGCGGTGCCGTAGACGATGTCGAGATTGGCGAGGGCGACACGACGGGCCCGGGTTGGGACGCGCGCCATCGCGGCGCCGAGGACGTGCGCGAGGCGGCGCTCGGAGCGGCGGGAGAGGCGCGGGACGATTCGGGAGGAGAGCCAGAGGGCGACGGTCTCGGCGAAAGGGAGCAGCGCGCGGCGGAACCGCTGTGCGGCAGTCGGACGGCGATGAGGCTGGCAGGGGATGTCGCAGCTCGGATTCATGGCGCCTCAATTCCCCGGACTAGGCGTCGCGGGGGCCGGCCCCGGGGGCGTCGCCATACTGCATGCGGTGCAGACGGCTGTAGAGACCGTCGCGGGCCAGCAGCTCGGCGTGGGTGCCATATTCGGCCACGCCGCCGCCGGCGATCACGGCGACGCGGTCGCATTTGGCGATCGTGGAGAGCCGGTGGGCGATGACGATCACGGTCATGCGGCCCATCAGCTCGTCAATGGCGGCCTGGACGTGGCGTTCGGACTCGGTGTCGAGGGCGCTGGTGGCCTCGTCGAGAATCAGCATAGAGGGGTTGCGCAGCAGCGCGCGGGCGATGGCGATGCGCTGCTTCTGGCCGCCTGAGAGGGAGACGCCGCGCTCGCCGACGACGGTGTCGTAGCCCTCGGGCTTCTCGAGGATGAATTCGTGGGCGTGGGCGAGGTGCGCGGCGCGCTCGATGCTTTCGCGCGGAGCGTCGGGGCAGCCGTAGGCGATGTTCTCGGCGATCGTGGCGTTGAAGAGGAACGTGTCCTGCATGACGAGGCCGATGCTCGCGCGAAGCGATTCGAGCGTGAAGCGGCGGATGTCCACGCCGTTGCGCAGGACGGCGCCGGCTTCGGGGTCGAAGAAGCGCAGGATGAGGCTCACGATCGTCGTCTTGCCGCCGCCCGAGGGGCCGACGATGGCGAGGCTCTCGCCGGCGCGCAACGTCAGGTCGAGGCGGTCGAACACCTTGCGCTCGCCGTAGCGGAACACGACGTCCCGGAACTCCAGGGACTCGAACGGGCCGGAGATCGGCGCGGCGTCCGGTGCGTCCCCCACGGCGACCGCCGTGTCGAGGATTTCGAAGACGCGGTCGGCGGCGGCGGAGCTCTGCTGGATCTCCATGCTGATGCGGCCGAGCTTCTTGACGGGCTCGTAGAGCGCCCAGATCGCGCAGGCGAAGATGACGCAGTTCATGATGGGCATCTGCACGGCCATCGCGTAGAGCAGCACGCCGACGCCGCCGAGGCCGCCCACGATGTGGGTGATCGGGTCGTTGAGCGCCTTGGCCTTCGTGGCGTTGACCATCTGGCGGAAGAAGCGGCGGCA
>CAYVJM010000104.1:0-7837 GCA_964451695.1 uncultured Lentisphaerales bacterium
CCCCCGCCCGGCTCCGCGGAGGAGACGTTCGGTCGCATTCTCGCCGACGATTTTCGCCCGTACCGCGACGAGATGATCGTCTCGACCAAGGCAGGCTACACGATGTGGCCCGGTCCCTACGGCGATTTCGGCTCGCGCAAGTACCTTCTCGCCTCCCTCGACCAGAGCCTCCGGCGCATGGGTCTCGACTACGTCGACATCTTCTACTCCCACCGCCCCGACCCCGAGACTCCGATCGAGGAGACGATGGGCGCCCTCGCCTCCGCCGTCAAGTCCGGCAAGGCGCTCTACGCCGGCATCTCCTCCTACAAGCCCGAACAAACCCGCCAGGCCGCGCGCATCCTCGCCGACCTCGGCACGCCCTGCCTCATCCACCAGCCCTCCTACAGCATGCTCAACCGCTGGATCGAAGACGGTCTGATGGAGACCGCGCAGGAAGCCGGCATGGGGATCATCGCCTTCTGCCCGCTCGCCCAGGGTCTGCTCACCGCGAAGTACGCCTCCGGCGCCATCCCTCCGGGCTCGCGCGCCTCCCGAAGCGACTGGATGGCCCGGGAGATCGCCGCAGGACTCCCCGCCAAGCTCGCCAAGCTCGCGGCGATCGCCCAGGCTCGCGGCCAGACCCTCGCCCAGCTTGCGCTGAGCTGGGTGCTGCGCAGCCCTGGCGTCACCTCCGCCCTCATCGGCGCCAGCTCCCCCGCCCACGTCGCTGAAAACGCCGCCGCCGCGACCGCCGCCCCCCTGACGCCAGGCGAACTCGCCGAGATCGAGACGGTTCTCGCCGGCGGACAACCCGCCTGATCCCGACATGGCCGAGACCGCGACACCCCGTGACACCCCGCGCACGGCGGACATCCGCCGCCGCAGGCGCGGCGCGGGCGTCAACGTCGCCCTCTCCATCGTCCTCGCCACCGCCGTCTTCGCCGTCGCCAACCTGTGCTCCTCCCTGCTCTACGCCAAATGGCATTTCGACTCCGGCGTCGCCGGCGGCCTCTCCCAGCGAACCCTCGGCGTCCTCCAGAGCAGCCAGGGCGAGATCACGATGACCTCGCTCTTCGAGCAGTCCCACCCCTTCGGCCGCGCCGTGCGCAAGCTCCTGCTCGAATACGCCGAAGCCGCCGAACTCGTCCACGGCCTTGCCATCCGCACGCGCTCCCTCAACATCAACCACGACGTCATGGAGGCCGCCGAGGTTCTTCGCCGCCACCCCGCCGAGGCCAACGCCATCCTGATCGAATGCGGACCGGAATTCCGCGTCATCCGCGAGTCCGACATGATCGCGCAAACCGCGCCAGACCCCGCGCGGCCGGACGAGCCCCGCCGGCCCATGTTCATCGGGGAAAGCGCCTGCACCGCCGCCATCATCGATCTGCTCCGCCCTTCCGACTCGACCGTCTACTTCGTCTCCGGCCACGGCGAATACGATCCCGAGAGCCACCACCACATCACCGGCGCCTCCGCCATCGCCCAGGAGATCGCCCGCAACGGAGCCGCGATCCGCACAATCAACCTCGCGCAGTCGCCCGCGATCCCGGAGGATTGCGACGCCCTCGTCGTCGCCGGGCCCCGAACGCTCTTCACCGCGGCCGAGGTGGACGCCGTCTCGGCCTACCTCGACAACGGCGGCAAGGCGATGGTCCTGCTCGACGACCCCTACGCCGGCGGTCTCTCCGCCCTGCTCGAACGCTGGGGGTTGCGCGTGGCGAATCCTCCCGGTCCGCAGCACCTGCCCGTGCGCATCTCCACGACGACGTTCGCGGAACACCCCGCCACGCGCCGCCTCGCCAATGTGATGGCCGCCTTCTCCAACCCCTGCGTCATCGAGACGCTCGCAACAGGACCCGTCGCCGGCCGACGCGACAAGCCCGTCGTCTCCCCGCTCGTCTTCATCCCGCCACCCGATCCCATGCTAACCGCCCTGACCGCGCCCGAGCCCCTCCAGGCCATCGCCGCCGCCGCCGAGCTGGGCGCCTCGGCCCGGGCGCGCGAGTCCGCCAAGCTCCTCGTCTGCGGCGATTCGGACTTCATCGCCAACGCCATGACCCAGCGCGGCTTTCAGGGCAACACGCTCTTCTTCCTCTCCTCCCTGGAATGGCTCCTCGGCAGCCGCATCCGCGCCATCTCGGAAAGCGCCGCCAACGTCGCCCTCGACCCCGGCATCTCGCCCGTCGGCGGCTGGCGCGGCCTCGCCTGGCGCACCGCCGTCGCCATTCCCCTCGCCATCCTCGCCTTCGGACTCGCCGTCATGGCCCCCCTGTTCCGACGGCTCTAGCCCACCCCATCCATGCCCGCGAAACCCCGCTACACCACCCTCCTCCTCGACCTCGACGGCACCGTCTACGCCGGCCATGCCGAAGTCCCCGGCGCCGGCGACTTCGTCCGCCGCTGCGCCGCCGCCGGCATCCGCAGCCTCTTCGTCACGAACCGCTCCAACCGCACCCGGGAGGCGGTCGTCGACCAGCTTCGCGCCTACGGCATTCCCTGCGAAGTCGAGGACGTCGTCACCACCGCCATCGCCACCGCCCGATACCTGGGCTCGGGCTCCGCCTACGTGATCGGCGAACACGGGCTCGAAACCGCGCTTCGCGAGCAGGGCATCCGCCTCACGGACAAGGCTCCCGACGCCGTCGTCGTCAGCATCGACCGCGCGTTCACCTACGACAAGCTCAAGACCGCCTGCGGCCTGATCGGCGGCGGCGCCCGGTTCGTCGCCACCAACACCGACGCCTTCCTGAAGATCGAGGACGGCATCGTCCCCGGCTCCGGTTCCATCGTCGCCGCCGTCCGCACGGGATCGGGCCGCGAGCCCGTCGTCGTCGGCAAGCCGGAGACGCTCCTCTACGACATGGCGCTGGCGATCTGCGGCGCGAAGCGGGTCGAGACGCTCGTCGTCGGCGACAACCTCGCCACGGACATCGGCGCCGCCGTCAAAGCCGGCATGGACAGCGCGCTGCTGCTCACGGGCGTCAGCTCGCGCGCCGACCTCGTCCCCGGCGCACCCGTCCCCACCTACGTCGCCGAGAACTACGCAGCCCTCGCCGCCATCGTCTTTCCAGCTTGAGAAATGGGGATGCCCGGAAAGGCGAAACGAATGGTCTATCTTGACAATGCCTCCACGACGTTTCCGAAGCCGGAATGCGTGTATGCCGAAACGATGGAGCAGTTCCGCCGCCTGGGCGTGAGTCCCTCCCGCGGATGCTATTCCGCCGCGCGGCAGATGAACGAGATCGTCCAGTCGGCGCGCCTCTCGTTGGCCGAGCTCTTCGCACAATTCGCTCGGTATTATCGGACTGAATCTCGCGTTGAAGTGGATCCAGGCGTCGGGAATAGATACCCTCCGGGCTCGGAAAAGGGAAACGACTGAGAAGCTCTTCAGCGTTCTTGCCAGGCACGGCGATTCGCTGGAGGTCCTCTCAGATTCCACTCGCGACAACGTCGGCGTGGTGTCATGCGTCTTCAAAAAGCATTCGCCATCTGAAGCCGGCGTCCTTCTCGACAAATCGGACATCGCGGTCAGAACGGGTCTTCATTGTTCACCGCATGCTCATCGGCACATTGGCACGTTTCCCCTTGGAACGGTGCGTTTCTCCCCTGGGCACTTCACCACGGACGACGATCTTGCGATTCTCGATGCAGCGCTGAAGGATGATTTTGCGAAAGCGAAAAAGTAAAAAAAGCTGTTCAAAAAAAAAGCTTGCAATCGTATTGAAAATATGGTAGCCATTGAAATGGGTTTGGGATGGGCGTTTCGACGCATGCTTCGTTTTGTTCGGTAAACCAACGGAAAAGGAAGATGCCATGATGCGAACGTACTCCGCAGTCGCCGTCGCGATGACCGCGCTCCAATGCCTGACATGTCCGGGAATGGAGGCGGCGCCCGCCGCAAAGTTCGACGGCCCCTGGCAGGCCGAAGAAGTCTTCGGGAAAAGTACCGAGGCGTCGGTGCGACAGGAGGCCTACGCCTGGACGAAGGAGAAGACCCTCGCGGCCGCCCCGCGGGATTTCGCCGACCTGATCCCGCGACTTTCGCGAATGGCCGCGAAACTTCCGTGCGAGGAGGACTTCGAAACCGTCTGTCTGGAATGCATGGGCAGGGACAATGCCGAGAGCGTTTCCGCCGCCGCCGTTCAACTGGCCGATTCCCATGCGCGGCGCGGCAATCCGGAAAAGGCCGTGGACGTCTTGCGCAAGACGCTCGCCTCGCCCAGAGGCTTTACGCCTGCTCAAACGGCCTCGATGTCGGTCAAAGCCGCTGGAATCCTGTCCGGCTCCCTCGAACGGCATGCCGAGGCGGTCGACGTACTGGAGGGCGCCATCGGCTCGGTCTCGACCAACGACCCGGCCGCGTTCGCCTCCCTGGCCAATGCGCAGTCCACGATATTGCTCGCCCGGCTCTCGAATCCGCAAGGCGCCGAGAGGCGCTGCCGTCAGGTGCTTGAACTGGGGGCTTCCTGCCCGGGCTCCGCATACGCCGCCGCCGCCGAATCGCTTGCGTCCATTCTGCGCGCCAACGGCGATGCCCCGGGCGCCGCCGCGGCGCTCTGCAGGATGCTCCAGCACCCCTCGCTGCCCAATCCCGGCGTCGCCCGCAAGCTCCTGGATGCCGGTGTGGCGGGGGAGGACATCGACGAGGCGATCCGCCTTCTCCGGCTGAAGATGGTCGCGCCCGGCTCCGACGTTGGCGAATACAGGGCCCGCGCCGAGCGCATCCAGCCCGAGCTTGTCGAATTGCTCCAGGCAAGAAGGCGGTTCGAGGAGGCCGGCGGCGAATGCAGAGTATTCATGTTTTGCGCCGCAGACCGAGCCTACCCCCAGGCGGTCGAACTCGCCGCCAAGGCGCTCAAGATGCTCGACGGCAATCTGGGCCGGGCCAACGCCTTGCTCGACTTCCAGGGCGCCGAAGCCGCCGATGCGGCAAGCCGGCGCAACGTCCTCATGGACATTCCCCGGTTGCAGGATGCCGTTCGCCAGGACGCCCGCAGCGCCCTCGCGGCGTCCGGCGCGCCTTCCGACTGGAGCGGATGGCTTCTGCGCTCCGCTCGCCTCCTCTGGCTCGATGCCCCCGCCGACGCGATGGACGCCGCATCCACGGCCTTCGCCTCCTGCCCTCTGACGGATGCGTCCCTCCAGACCTGCGCCGAAGCTCTCGTCCGCCCGCTTCTCGTGGCGACGCGCGACGCCGACGCCGCGCAGACGGCGCTCGACTACCTGCTCCACGGTCCCATGGGGAAGGACGGTCTGACGGGAACCGAGGACGATCTGGAGGATCCGCTCCCGGCGCTCCGCAAAAGGCTGGCCGGCGCCCCTGTCTTGAGTTCCGGCGCCCCGCAGTGACATGAACGGGGGTTCGTCCAGGCTTCCCGCCGTCGCGCTCGCGGCCGCCCTGTCCGCGGCGTTCGCCGCGGCACCGGGCCGCGCCGACGAGAGGCTCGCGCCAGTCCCTCCGATGCTCCGCCTGACCTCAGCGATCCACGCGACCATCGGCAGGGAGGATCCCGGCTTCGATGCGCACCTGCGCATTCTGCCCCGCGTCTCGACGCCCTCGGCGCCGGGTCGGCCCCTCCGGAGCATCCGCCTCCTCGCGCAGGCTCCCGCCGCAACCAGTATCCGCCCGCTGAACTGCGGCGCGCTTCCCAGCCATTTCGTCTCCGGCTCCGGCGACCTCCTGCCTCGGGGCGCGGCCCTGCCCCTCCCCGCCATCCCTCCAGGAAACGCCTCGAGCGCCGCATCTCCGCTTCGGGGAGCCGCCCTGGCGCTCCCCGTCGTCGGCATGGCGCAGGCGCGGGCGCGGCTCGTCGCCGCGAAACTGGTGCTCGACAGCCTTCTGGACGGATCGCTGGACGCCAAGTCGCCGGAATGGCGTCCGCATCTGGCCTGGCTGATGGAGACCCCCGAGGCCGGCGCCGCTCCCGAAGTCGTCTTCTCGCTTCTGCTGACCGGATGCGAAGGCGTCGATGACGGCGCCCGCATGACCGTCGCCGAAAACTGGGCGCGCCGCCACGATGGCGGCCGCTTCTCCGGTGCCGTGGCCTATGCATGCGCCCGGCACCTGTTCAATTCCGGCCTCTACGACCAGGCCGCCGCACGGTGCGTCGCCATCGCGCAGGCGGACGCCGCGTTCGCCGTCCGGGCCATGCTGCTCAAGATACTTTCCGAAGCCTACGCGGGCGACCTGGCGCTGGCGAAGCGGACGCTGGGCGAGGCGAAGTCCCGGCATGCCGACTCGCCCGAAATGCCGGAGCTTCGCTACCTGGAGGCCTGGATCGCCCTTCAGGAGATGCGCCTCGTAGAAGCCAAGGCCATCCTCGGCGCCATCGTCCGCGACACCCCGGCGGCACCCGCCGCCGCGAAGGCCACCCAAGTCCTCGAGTCTCTGGAGAGTTCGCCATGAACCCCGTCCACCCTTCGCCCGCCGGTCTTCGCCGCTGCGCCGCCTGCTTTCTGTTCGCGGGGCTCGCGGCCCTCTCCGCCGAGGCGAAAACGCAGGAGGAGCCGACCTCGGCTCCCACCGCGCCGGATGTCATCCTCGTGCTCGTGGACAGCCTCCGCGCAGACCATCTCGGATGCTACGGCCATGACCGGGACACGTCGCCGACCCTCGACGCATTCGCCGGAAACGCCGCGCGCTTCGACCAGGCCTTCGCCTCAGGTCCTTGGACGCAGCCGTCGATCATGTCCCTCTTCACCTCCGTCCCGCCCGACGTCCATCAGCGCGCCCACTGGGCGAAGCCCCACGCCACCAACGTCGTCACGCTCGCCGAGGCGCTCCGGCAGGCCGGCTACCAGACCGTCGGCCTCACCTCCAACCCCATGACCCACCGCCGTTTCGGCTTCGCCCGCGGCTTCGAGCACTACGACGACTATACCGTCTCCCTCTCTCCAGAGGCCTCCAGCCGGGACGCCGCCGCCCAGGCCGCGACTGGCGCCACCATGACCCGGCTCGCCCGGAACTGGCTCGAGCGCCTGCGCGATCCGTCCCGTCCGCTCTTCCTCTTCGTCCTCTACATGGATCCCCACTGGGACTACCTCCCCCCCGCCCCGTTCAACGCGATGTTCACGGATGACCCGGTGCCGCCTCCGCGAAACATCTGGAACTTGGGCGCCGCCCGCGTCCCCGAAGCCGCCCGCAGGCGCACTCTCGCCGCCTACGACGGAGAGATCCGCTATACCGACGGCTGCTTTTCGAACCTGCTCGCCACCATCGACGCCTCGCCCCGGTCGCGCAACTCGCTCGTGGTCTTCTGCGCCGACCACGGCGAGGCGTTCTGGGAGCGCGGCCTGGCCTCGCATGGCAACAACCTCCACGACGAGGAACTCCATGTTCCCCTCGTCATCCGCGCACCCGGCGGCGCGCCCGCCGCCGGCCGCGTCGTCACCGGCCAGGTCGGCCTCGTCGACGTCCCCCCCACGGTTCTCGACTTCGCCGGCGCCGTCGCCCCGGCCGACTGGATCGGTCGCAGCCTCCGCCCGCTCATGGAGGGAGCGGAGCTCCCCGAAGCCCCACTCCTCCTCGACGTGCGGATCGGCAAGGAGGGCGTGGTCCGCGGCGTGCGCACCTCGAAGCACAAGCTCATCGGTGGCCACCCCCACGACCGTCCCGCCGAAGTCTACGACCTCGCCACCGACCCGGGCGAGACCAACAATCTCGTCAAGACCGGCGCCCCTCTCCCCGACGCGGTCGCCGCCCTCGTCCCGCTCCTCAAACCCCGTGAACCGTAGCCGCACATCGGCCCCCACGACCATGCAATCCGAAGCCTCCATCTTTCATTCTCCCCGCCAGCCGGAAGGCCGTTTTTCAGCGATCAGCGACGGGCGCAGCCCGGGAAAAACGCCTTCC